>CBDTVQ010000163.1:0-5141 GCA_965364045.1 uncultured Tessaracoccus sp.
TGCGCATCGTGCGGCGGGACCCACCCGTCACGGACGCGCCACGCGAGAAGGTGTTTACCGTCATTGACGCTGCCTTCGCTCAGCGGCGGAAGATGCTGCGTGCCGCTCTGGCCCCGCTGATGGGCTCGGCGGCCGCATCGTCGCAGATCATCGAGGCAGCCGGGGTGGATCCGCAGGCGCGTGGCGAGGTGCTGGACATCACCCAGTTCGCTGCCGTGGCTTCCGCCTGGATGGCCGCATCCCAGTAATGGGCTACGTTGAAAGATGTGGCCCAGGTGGTGCGGGTGCGTGTCCCCGCGAAAGTTAATCTCGCCCTGTGCGTCGGCGCGGCCGACGACACGGGCTATCACGAGCTGGGCACCGTCTTCCAGGCGTTGTCACTCTGGGATGAGCTGGTGGTTGAGCCAGCCGTTGCCGGGGTGTTCCGGGTGGCGTTCCGGGGTGAGGGGGCGGCATTCCTGCCCACCGATGACACGAACCTGGCTATTCGTGCCGCTCGCCTCCTAGCCGATCACGCTGCAGTTGAGGACGCAGGCTGCCACATCGTGGTGCGCAAGCGCATTCCCGTCGCCGGAGGCATGGCGGGTGGCTCCGCCGATGCTGCAGCCGTGCTGGTGGCGTGCAATGAACTGTGGGGGCGCCCGGCCAACAGCTCGGAGCTGCGGGAGTTGGCTGCGAAGCTCGGCGCAGATGTCCCCTTCCTGCTGACGGGTGGCACGGCGATCGGAACCGGTCGCGGTGACATCATCGAACCCATCGAAACCATGGGTACCTACCACTGGACGCTGGCCTTGTCCCACACGGGTTTGTCCACGCCGTCGGTGTTCCGGGAGTTCGATCGGGTGGCAGAGCCGTCGCAGCCGGTCATTCCCCAAGCCCTGTTGGATGCCTTGGCCATCGGAGATGTGGCCGGTGTGGGCAGAAACCTGGTGAACGATCTCTCCGACGCGGCCATCCGGTTGCAGCCGACGCTGGGCAGCACCCTGCAGATTGGTCTCGACGCCGGGGCGCTGGGGGCAGTGGTGAGCGGCTCTGGCCCCACAGTCGCATTCCTCTCCGATTCAGCTGAGAGTGCGTCGCTGGTTTCAGAGGCATTGGGAGTGTTTTCCGGCGTCCGTGCGGTGCGCAATGCCACCGGGCCCGTGGCCGGGGCAGGGGAGGATCATGGCTCCCGATGAGGTGGACGAGGTGGTGGCAGCATGGCGCGCCCAGAGACCTGACCTCGCCGTCGAATCCATGCAGGTGTGGTCGCGGATCCATCGCCTCTCCGCCCTCTTCGACACGCATCGCAAGCAGTGCTTCACGGATCGGGGTCTGGAGTCCTGGGAGTTTGATGTCCTCGCAGCCCTGCGCCGCGCTGGGGAACCTCACCGACTGTCGCCCGGGAAGCTGCTGGCAGAGACTCACGTCACCTCGGGGACAATGACGCATCGAATCGATCGGCTGAGGGGGCGTGGGTTGGTGACACGACTCCGCAACCCGGAGGACGGTCGGGGGGCACTCGTTGAGCTGACTCCGCAGGGCAGGGAGCTTGTCGACGACGCGCTTGGTGGGCTCATCGCGCTGGAGGAGTCCCTGCTGGGGGAGTGGTCTGCGGATCAGCAAGACATGCTCGCCGACTCGCTACGTCGATTGTTGAGGGATGCGGTGCGGCAGGAGCCCACGCAGGGCTGAAGGCTACTCCGCCAAGTCCTGAGCGAGACTGGTGCGGCGGCCATCCAGCACTTCGGTGATGAGGCGGGGCTCCGGTTGCAAATTCGCCATGCCGTTCCAGGCCAGGTTGATCAGGTGACGGGCCACCACGAGACGATCAGGTTCGCGGTTTTCAAGCCACTGTTGACCGGTCATCGCCACAAGGCCCACGAGGGCCTGGGCGTACAGGCCAGCGAATTGCGGATCGAGCCCGAGCCGTGAGAACTCGGCTGCGAGAATGTCCTCCACCTGTGCGGCGATGTCGCTGAGGATGGAGGCGAAGGACCCCCCGGGGCCCTGGAGGGACGAGTCGCGGTTCAGGATACGGAAACCGTCGGGGGACTGATCGATGTAGGTCAGCAGCGCCAGAGCACCCCGCTCCAAAAGCTCACGGGAACCGGCACTGGGCGTGGTCAGGGCACCCCGAATGGAGTCGTGAAGCGTGCGGACCTCGCGATCCACCACCACGGCATAAGCGCCCTCCTTGCCACCGAAGTGTTCGTAGACGACTGGCTTGCTCACGCCAGCGCGCGCAGCGATCTCCTCGACGGAGGCGCCTTCGAAGCCGCGCTCGGCAAAGAGTTCGCGGGATATCACGAGAAGTTGCTCGCGACGCTCTGTTGACGTCATGCGCACCCGGCTACGGCGGGCACGAGAGGGGGTGGTCACGTGCCCAGTCTGTCACGCCCTCACGGAGACGCGAGAAGGCTGAGAGTTACATGAGAAGAAAGTGGGCTGGAGATGCTGGTTTAGGCCCTGAGGTGCCTCAGCGAGTGCGCATTGTGACTGCAGGGCCCAGTGGAACCTGAGGGAATCCTTTGGATTTCACAGGATCGCGTGTTAACTTCGTATAGTCCCAAACAAAGGAGGTCGGCGATGCTGAAGCACTCGCTGCACATCATGCTCGCAGTCCTGATGGGTGCCGTTTTCGGTCTCGTCTCCACATCCAGCGCCAGTGCTCTGGAGTCGACGGTGTACAACCAGCCGGGTGTTCATCTGGAGAACGGTCGCTATTGGAAGACCAGTTGCGACAAGTACTCCTCGTCAGTTGTCCGCTGCCGCACCGCGATTTGGGCAACGAAGAAGGTTGCGGCCAATGGCACGTACTACAACCACAACGGATGGGTCTTCAACAACCTGACCTACCTGCCTTCGAGCCGCGCGTCGTGGGGGACCAACCCGCTCGGCAAGCCAGGATCCTGGACTGCCAGCGACGGTCGCAAGTGGAAGACCGAATGCGACACGGCCACCACCGGCGGAAATGGCTGTCGCTCCTACGCCATGGCCTCGGTCGTTGTGAAGTCCGGCGCAAAGTACGTTTCCACGAGCCAGTGGGTCATGAACAACATGGTCAAGTTCAGCACCAGCAGCGTGCCTGCCCAGACCACCGTCCTTCCTGCGGCCCCGGCCATCCCCAACGTTCCGGTTGAAAAGCCCTTCAAGGCTCCCGTTGCGGCGGTCTCCGGTCCCGGCGTGAACCTGGCTCGAGCGAGCATGTGGGACCGCATCGCCCGGTGCGAGTCCGGCAACAACTGGAGCATCAACACTGGCAACGGCTACTACGGCGGCCTGCAGTTCAATCTCGCCACGTGGCGTTCCGTCCGCGGACAGGATTTTGCGACCTACCCGCATCATGCCTCCCGCGCAGAGCAGATCACCGTGGCCAACCGTCTTTACGCCTCGCGTGGCACGCAGCCCTGGAGTTGCGCCTGATGTGACGTCCGGCTTGATCCGTTTGGGTTGAGCCGGGTCCATCACACCGGCCCCGTCGCACCTGCGACGGGGCCGGTTGCGTGCCCACGGGGTCTCGTGCACCAGTTGCTCTGTCCCCGGGGGACTGATCACGGGGGACTGATCACGGCGGGCGGGACGGCTGGACACAGGCGAAGACCCCCGTGTGAGGTGGGGAACTTGCGACTGAACCACACACACCACGGAGGTCTTCAGGACCCACAGTACCGCCATCGCCGTCACTCCTGGCGTCGGGTGCCGTCTTTGTCGACGGTGTAGCGGAAGCCCAGGGGGCTGGTCCAGGTGAGTTGGCCGATGGTGGGTTGGTGGCATTTCCAGAATCCGGCTGTTTTGGCGCGGTGGGGTTTTCGGCCGGCGGGGCCGAGGTTCCCGAGTCTGGTTTGCGGGTCCCGACAGGAGGCTTGGTGGGCGATCGTGTGGTCGAGATCCAGTCCTCGGCTGTTTCTGTTGCTGTAGGGGAATGCTTCTTTGGGGAGGGTGAGATGGATTGCTTCTTTGAGTCGTCGGCTGGGACGGTATTGGTGTTCGGCGGGGATGGTGTTGAGGTCGATGACGGGTGTGACCTTGACCTGTTTCCCATCCAGTAACTCCACGAGGGTTGTGACGGCGACGGTGCCGGCTCCTTCGATGTCGGCGGCCCCGCCGAGACTGTCGATGGCGCCGGTGGCGCCGTCTGCTGTGTGGATGTGGATGTAGATCTGGATGGTGGGTTGGAGTTTGGTGATGGGCACGGTGATGGTGCCGCAGGCGTGGCCCAGGCAGTGGTGGGGGTCAGGATCAACGCGTCCGGTGTCGATGACATCCTGCACGGCGACTGGTTTCTCTGAATGGCCGGCCTTCCCGGCCGGGTCGACTGTCGTGGCGGGTGTTGTGAGGGATGACTGATCGCCCACAGTCTCTGCGTCGGCGAGTCCTGTGGCGAAGGTGTAGGCGGTGGTGCCGAAGATGGGTTGTTGCAAGGCTGTCTGCAGCATTGATAGTGCCACGGCGGGATGGGCCATGATACCGAGGGCTTTCGCGCGGAGAATGTCGATGGCGACGGTGGCGTATTCGGGTTTGGTGTGGAGGATGCCGGCGATCTGGCCGACGGTGGCGTTGACATACTTCGCGTCCAGCACGTCGAGTTTGGCGGTGAGGTTGACGGTGCCCTCAAAGGCTTCCCAGATTTTCACCTCCCGCGCCTGGAGCCGTGCGGCTTCCTTCTGCGCTGCGGTTTCGGGGTCGAGGTGGATGATGATTTTGTCGCACAGGTCGATGGCTCCTTGCCATCCCAGTGTGTGTTGCTTCTCCACCCACATCTGCCCTGCCTGTTCCGCCAGGTGGGGTGGCAGGTTCCCGAACTTCCCGGCTGCTTTGCGTGCGCGGTGGGCATCCAGGGTCAGTGCTTGGACCGCATCCCAGAGCGGGCGGTGACGATAATAGAGGTTGATGGTTTCGAAGATGATGATGTTGCCCTGATGTGCGGAGCAGCCCATCAACGGACCCAACTCCATGCCGGCGAATTCTGATATCGGCAACGTGCCGTAGGTGCCTCGCGGGGCAATGTCTTCGATCAGTGCATCAATGAGGTCATCGTCGATGGTGGTACCCATGCTCGCGGTGTAGTTCTGCGCCAATGTCAGGACGGCTCGGTGTTGGTCAGCGCGGGCTTGTTTCTCCTGTGTGATGGCGGTCAGCAACAGCGTTGTCGCTTCGAT
>CBDTVQ010000164.1:0-5122 GCA_965364045.1 uncultured Tessaracoccus sp.
AAACCGCGGACAGCCACATGTGGGGGTCGATGAAGCGTGCACGTGTGCCGTTTGACGTCGCCGATTTCGGCTACGTGGAGGAGGAGTTCTTCCTCTCCGGTTCGGCGAACGTGTACGACACCGTCGGCGGTGAGGTCAGCGTGGTGGGTGATCCCGTCTCCTACGTCAACCCGATCCTCGTTCGGCGCCCTGCTCAAGCGGCAGACTCAACCGGCGTCGTGCTGGTGGAAATTCTCAACGCCTCGGACGGCTTCAATGGCGAGGGGCTGTTTCGGCGGAACTGGCAGTGGGCGCTGGATGAGGGGCACACAGTCATCGCCCTCACCTCCAAGCCCATCCAGATCAGTTCTTTGAAGAACTACGACGCGGACAGGTACGCGGACGCGAGCTGGGATCTCACCGCGGACTACGAGCGCGACCCAATCCTCGCCAGTGACCCGGGCTACAGCAACAACATGGTTGTCGAAGGGGCCGAGGAGGGTTTGGTCTGGGACATCACCACCCAGCTCGGCGCTCTACTCAAGAGCGATCAGGCGGGTGGCATCCTCGGTGGCCAGACAGCGCGCACCAACCTGCTGATGGGCCAATCCCAGTCCGGGGTGTACGTCAACACCTACGCTGCAAATTTCCACGCTCCCCAAGTGGAGGCCAATGGTGAATCCCTGTGGGATGGCTACCTCACCAACGTGGGCGCCTCCTTCCAGCGAGCACTACGGCAAGGTGGGGCAAGTTCCACGGCACCCCTGCAGGACATCGACGTCCCACATGTCTTCATCTCCTCGGAGGGCGATGCCAGTTTGTTCGGCAGCCCCAGGGTGCTGGCGCAGGCAGAGCTCCACCCCAACCAGGTCCATTGGCAGGTGCCGGGCACCCCGCACTCCGACCTGCTGGCCAGCGTGATCCCTTCGGACGAGGAAATTCTTCAGGCCGGGCGTCTTCCGAACACCCGTGTCCAGGACCCGGCCTTCCGGGAGTCGCTCAACCTCTACCCACTGAGTCCCACCGTTGTGGCGGCAATGCAGGCCCTGATCAACGCGGCCCAGGATGGAACCGCGTTGCCACCGTCAATGTGGTTCGATCAGAGCGAAGGCCAGCTGCTCCGCAATGACGCAGGCAATGTCACGGGCGGTCTCCGCTATGGCCTGATGGAGTACCCGCTGGGGCAGTACCTCGGAGCCGCCGCGCCGTTCCAGACCTACGGGTCGATGGACCTCATCACTGCCGAAGAGTTCGCCGACACCTACGGCACCAGATCCGAATACCTCGCGTTGCTCAAGGATTTCGACGCTGACCAAGTGGAAGCCGGCTATCTCACCGCCGATGGCGCGCGCATCTTCGTGGACGTCGCGAACGAACTGCTCGACCGCATCGGCGTTCCCCCCGTCGACACCATTTCGGTCCTTCCCACAGTGAAGGGCCCCATCGCTGAAACCGCCGATACCCACATGTGGTCCTCCATGAAGAGGGCTCGGGTGCCCTTCGACGTCGCCGACTTCGGCTACGTGGAGGAGGAGTTCTTCCTCTCAGGTGACGCAAGTGTCTACGACCTCGTCGACGGCGACGTGACCGTGACGGGTGACCCCATCCCCTACACCAACAACATCCTCGTTCGTCGTCCAGCCGCTGCGGCTGACTCCTCCGGCGTCGTGCTCGTGGACATTCTCAACGCTTCCAACGGGTTCCCCGGAGAAGATCACTGGCGCCGGATGTGGCAGTGGGCCATCGATGAAGGACACACGGTCATCGGCCTCACCTCCAAGCCCATCCAGATCAGCGCCCTCAAGAACTACGATCCAAAACGCTACGCGGACCTGAGCTGGGACACCTCGCCGAACTTCGAGCGGGAGCCCATCGTCGCGGGCCCCAGCAACCCGGACTTCAGCCCCTTCATGACCATCGAAGGCGCCGAGGAGGGCCTGACCTGGGACATCACCACCCAGCTCGGCGTCCTACTCGACAGCGACGAGGCTGGCAGCATCCTCGGCGGCCAGACGGCACAGACCATCGTGCTCATGGGCCAGTCACAGTCCGGCGTCAACCTGAACACCTACGTCGCCAACTTCCATGCTGCCCAGGCCGAGGCCAACGATGGATCAGTGTGGGACGGCTACCTCACCAGCGTGGGCGCGACCTTCCAGCGTGCCCTCCGGCAGGGCGGTGAGACGCCCGGTGGAGCGCTGCCTGCAATCGACACTCCCCACATCCTCATTTCGTCCGAGGGCGATGCGAGTCTGTTCGGTAGCCCACTCGTGCTGGCCGAAACTGAACTGCCGGCCAACCGAGCCCACTGGCAGGTTCCCGGCACCCCCCACACAGATCTCCTGTCCACGGTGATCCCCGCGGATTCCGAGGTGTACAAGGCTGGCCGACTGCCCAATACAGCGGTACTCGACAAAGCCTTCCGGGACGCCCTCAACCTCTACCCACTGGAACCTGCCATCGTCGCAGCGGCACAGGCCCTGATCGACGCCCATCAGGACGGTTCTCCCCTGCCTGCCTCGAAGTGGCACGATCAGGCTGATGGCGAGCTGACCCGTGACGCATCGGGCAACGTCACCGGTGGCCTCCGTTACGGTCTGATCGAGCATCCGCTCGGGCAGTACCTCGGGGCGGCCAGTCAAGGCGCAGTGTCCGGCTCCATGGATCTCATCACCGCCGCACAGTTCTCGGAGACCTACGGGACCAGGGCTGACTACCTTGCCCTGATGGGGAGCTTCGACGACGCCCAGATCGAGGCTGGCTACCTCACGCCCTATGGAGCGCAGTACCTCCGAGACGTCGCGAACGAATTGCTGGATCGCATCGGGGTCCCGAAGATCGAGCCGACGCCCACGCCCACGCCGACAGCCACAGCCACTCCGACGTCCACGGCTACACCCAGCCAGTCGCCGGGAAATGGCGGTGTCAGGCCAGGCCTCCCCAAGACGGGAGCGTGACGCGGGGAGCAGAGTGCAATGTTGGTTGGCAGTCCAACCAACATTGCACAGTGCCTCCTGAGTCCGACGCCCCGAGTGGTGTTTGGTCCCGCATGGCGAAGTGGCGCATACTTGGGGCCACGTCCGCAAGGCAGGGATGGGGCCATCACCCCGGAGTTGCCGGAAGAACAGCCCGCCGATTTGGGGGCCCAGTAGAACCGGCTGCGGCTCGTGAACCAAGTGGGGCCCCGAGGCAGGGGCCCAAGGAGGGTGGTACCGCGGGCCAATGGCTCGTCCCTTCGCTTCCAGCAGGTGTTGATCAATGAAGCGAAGAGGAACCCCGATGAACGTATACAAGCCGGTACCGGCAAGCATCGACTTCCCGGCCATGGAAGCCGAGATCCTGGCGCTGTGGGACACACAAAAGACCTTTGACGAGTCCTTGGCCGCCACAGCCGACGGTGAGAAGTGGACCTTCTACGAGGGGCCGCCCACCGCCAATGGCAGGCCCGGCACACACCACATCGAGGCCCGTGTGTTCAAGGACCTGTTCCCCCGCTTCAAGACCATGCAGGGCCACCGCGTCGATCGCAAGGCTGGCTGGGACTGCCACGGCCTGCCCGTGGAGCTCGCCGTCGAGAAGGAACTCGGCTTCTCGGGCAAGCCCGACATCGAGAACTTCGGCGTCGAGGCCTTCAACGCCAAGTGCCGCGAATCCGTGCTGCGTCACGTCGACGACTTTGAGGAACTCACCACCCGCATGGGCTACTGGGTGAACATGGACGACGCCTACGTCACGATGACACCGGAGTACGTCCAGTCCGTGTGGTGGGCACTCAAGCAGATCTTCGACAAGGGCCTGCTGCAGGAGGACTACCGTGTGGCGCCGTACTGCCCCCGCTGTGGCACGACGCTCTCGGACCACGAACTGGCGCAGGGCTACGAGGACGTCACGGATCCGTCCGTGTACGTTCGCTTCCCCCTGACGAGCGGCCCCCTTGCTGGCGACGTCGACATGCTGGTGTGGACCACCACGCCTTGGACGCTGGTGTCCAACACTGCCGTGGCCGTCCACCCGGGCGTGGACTACGTGGTGGGCACCCATCCGGAGCACAGGTCGCTGATGGTGGCCGAGCCGCTGTTCGACTCCGTGCTCGGCGAGGAGTGGACGCGCACGAGGGTGTTCAACGGAGCGGACATGGAGCGCTGGAGCTATCAACGCCCCTTCGACCTCGTTGAGTTCCCCGAGACCGACGGCGGCGCCCACATTGTGGTGTTGGCGGACTACGTCACCACCGAGGACGGCTCGGGCCTCGTGCACCAGGCACCCGCCTTCGGTGAGGACGACATGCGCGTCTGCCGCGACTACGGCCTGCCATTTGTGAACCCCATCCGCCCCGACGGCACCTTCGAAGCAGACATCCCGCTGGTGGGCGGCCAGTTCTTCAAGACGGCCGACGCCGCCCTGGTGGCCGATCTGGAGGCGCGGAATCTCCTGTTCCGCTCCGCGGACTACCTGCACTCCTACCCACACTGCTGGCGCTGCCACACGGCCCTGCTCTACTACGCGCAGCCGTCCTGGTACATCCGCACCACAGCCATCAAGGACCAACTGCTGGCCCAGAACGAGGGCACCACCTGGCATCCCGAATCCATCAAACACGGCCGTTTCGGAGACTGGCTGGAGAACAACGTCGATTGGGCGCTCTCGCGCTCCCGCTACTGGGGTACCCCCCTGCCCATCTGGCGCAACGTGGAGGATGACCGCGACCTGATCTGCGTCAGCTCACTCGCGGAACTGGGCGAGCTGACCGGGCGCGACCTGCACGAGCTGGACCCCCACCGCCCCTTCATCGACGACGTCATCATCGAGCGCGACGGGAAGACCTACCACCGCGTCCCAGAAGTGATCGACGCATGGTTCGATTCTGGCGCCATGCCGTTCGCCCAGTGGGGATATCCTCACGCCGAGGGTTCCGTCGAGGCGTTCAACTCCCACTACCCGGCCGATTTCATCTGCGAGGCCATCGATCAGACCCGTGGCTGGTTCTACTCGCTCATGGCCATCGGCACGCTGGTGTTCGACCAGTCCAGCTACAGGGAAGTTGTCTGCCTCGGGCACATCCTGGCCGAGGATGGCCGCAAGATGAGCAAGCATCTGGGCAACATCCTGGAACCGCTGCCACTGATGGATCGCCATGGCGCGG
>CBDTVQ010000165.1:0-5114 GCA_965364045.1 uncultured Tessaracoccus sp.
AGCCGTCTGACCTGTTCATCATCGAACATCACCAGTTCGGTGCGCTCCAGCCCCTGACCCCGATCAATGAACACTCCATCGGTGCCGTTGACGAGGACATCCGTCACTCCGGGCAGCCGGAGCAGGTGCTCCAGGGGCCCCGCGCCCACGCTGTGCCGCCGCAGCGCGTCCATTGTCTCGAGCATCACGTGGTCACTGACCACGACGCCCAGCGTGCGCAGGGCCCCTGCAACGTCGGCTGCGGTGTGTGGTCGCCCCAGCCTGCCGAGGACGCTCTGCAGTTCCTCCAGGTGTTGAGTGCTCATGCCAACAGCCCGTCCAGCAGTGCGTTCACGTCTCGCCTGAATCTGTGGGCGGGCGAGCTGATGATGCCCGCGCCTGTGGCTGCCAGCTTCGCTACGGCGCGATCATGGCGGATCGAGCCGAGAAGAGGAAGACCCAGCGCCTCTGCCACCGCTCCCGGGGGAAGCGACGCGCCCGGACCCGTGCGGACCAACAACTGGGCTCTGGCCGGTCCATGCTGCTCCGCCGCCATGCGGGCAGCAGCAACTCCTCGCACGTGGGCCGCAACCACGATCACCGGCTGCACTGCGCCCAACCATTCCAGCCGTTGACCATCGCCGGCATCCACCACAATGAGGTCCTGGCTACGACCCAGGCTTCGCAACACTGCAGCAAGGGCGCTGCGGGTGGGCCGTGCAGAGGAGTCCCTCCCCATGGCCAACAACGACACGCCGTCGCCCGCCAGGAGTTGCTCATCGAGACGTCCCAGTTCTCCCGATGCATCCCCCAGTTCGTTCCACCGCACGCCACGGGCAGCCTCCAGCCCCATCAGGAGATCCAGCCCGCCACCGCATTCGGCCAGCTCGATGGCGGCCACCTTGTTGCCACGCCGCGCAGCCAGCAGCGCAGCGGCCACGGTCAGCGAACTCGTGCCCACTCCACCGGAGCCGCCGTAGAAGGCCACCACGACCGCGCTCGGCTCCGGCTCCCGACCACGGGTCAGCACCTCCGCCAATTGCGATGACGACTGCGGCAAAGCCAGGGCCGGCGCGCCGAGCTCAGCAGAGGCAGCAAGCAACTCCGCGTCCGGCTGACCCACCACCCATGTTCGCCCACCCCCGTCCACCATCTCCGCTGCTCGCGCCACCATGTCCACACCCACGAGCCGCACGGCGGCTCCGGGCCACGATGCCCGCAACTCTTCACGGTCCCCCACCACCGTCACTGCTGTTCCCAGTGCCAGCGCCGTGGCTGCAACGGCGTCAATGAGCGACGGGTCCCGCGTCGCCAGCAGGCACGTCGATTCGTCTCCCATGGTCCTCACACTTCGACATGTTGGGCACTCCAACGGGTCGATCGGCAGAACCGGTGCGCAACTGTGGATAACCTGAGGGCACTCCACCCATCTCCTCACTTACTGAAAAGACATGTCGAAGCACAAAGCGATCCCATCCGAAGCCCTGACGTGGCTGGCTATCTGGCCGCACGTCCGCGCCCTCGCCATCCATGGAGGGGCGCCCCTGGCGCGTCGACTGATCGACGCCGGACACTCGGTCTTTGCCATGACACCAGACGAAGCAGGCGTGGACCGTCTCCGTGCGGTCGACGGCGTGCTTCCTCTCTGGGCCCGTCCGGAAGCCATCCCCGTCGATCCTTGGCAGTTCGACGTGGTCCTGAGCCATCAGGGCTTCCACACGATGGACCGATCGGTGGCCCTGTCCGAGATTGCACGGGTGCTGCGGCCCGGAGGCTGCCTGAGTGCGTCCTACGTGGTGCGCGACGACTCCGTACCATGGGTGCGTCGTCTCGCTGCCCTCCTGCGCCACTACGACCCCGTCGCCATGCGCGGCGACTACGGCCATGACAGCCTGGCAGCACTGCAGGACTCCAAGTACTTCCCCGAAGTGGAACAACGCGCTTTCCGGATCTGGCAGACCGTGTCGTTGCCTGACCTACAGAAACTGGTGACCCGCCAACCCCTGTACGCCAGACTCGACGACGCTACTCGTGCCGGGCTGAGCAAGGAAGTGAGCAGCCTCTACCAGCACTCGGTCCGCCCAGGGGAGCATCTCCGGCTACCATTTCAGCTGCTCTGCTGCCGCGCCTGGGTCAGTCATGACGAACTGACAGCCCCCGTGACGGTGCCGGACAACGGCATCAAGATCAAGATGTGACGCATACTCGCCCCCGTGGGCCCTAGTCTGGAGCCCACGTCGAAAGGATGATGATGGCCAAGCCCGACACAGGCGCAACACAGGTGAATGCTGAGACGCCCACCAAGTACGACGGTCCCACCCTGAAGGACGCCGGTTCGACGTTCCAGCAGATCAAGGCCTCCCTCGCGGAGTTCATCTCCAGGGAGACCGAGCTCGCCAAGGCTGAGGTTGTGCCCGCTGCAAAACAGGCCGGGATCGGTTCAGGACTCTTTGCCGGAGCCGGAATACTGGCTCTGCACGCTCTCTGGATGATCCTCATCGCCGTCGTCCTGGCCATCGCATGGCTGCTCAATTCGGTGACGAACCTCGGTCCCTGGGCCTCTGGAACGTTCGCCTTCATCATCACGGCCGTCTTCTCTTTGCTGGTGGCATTCATCCTCGTGAAGGTGGGCCAGTCCCGCTTCAAGAAGGTGTCCAAGCCGGAGGCCACGATTGCCGAGGCCAAGGCAACCCTCACGGCCATCAGTGATGCAGTCAGTGGGGACAGCGCTGCGGATCGTGCGTTGTCGGCCCGACACGTCATCCCCGGCGCAACGGCTGTCAAGAAGTAGCAACAGAGCCCACCGGCGCCAGCCCGACAGCGGGGACGTGGACGACGCGGTGAGGTTCAGTCGCGCAGGAACCTTTCGGGCACCTGCTGGATGCGGCTTGCATCCCATGGTCTGGCCCATCCGGCCAGGTCGAGCGACTCGTCCAGCAGATGCGCCGTGAAGCCCCAGATGAACAACTCGCCCAAGGCGAACGCCGGGCCCCTGTAGCCGCTGGGGTGCTGACCCCGCACCCTGACCGACGGATCCGCCAGAGCAGACACGCGCAACGAATGCACGGCGCCCACCTCTCCCGGGTCAGCGGGCCACAACTCCCTGCCCGCATCCCACACCCCGATGACCGGTGTGACGTCGTAGTTGCTGGCCGGCACCCAGGCCACGGGGAGTTCGCCGAGAACCCTCACGAGTGATGGATCCAGCCCCACCTCCTCCTCAGCCTCCCGCAATGCGGCATCCACCACGGTGCCGTCGCCGAGCTCCATGGCCCCACCCGGGAATGCGACCTGACCAGCATGTCTGCGCAGGGTGGTGGCTCGCTCGATGACGGTGACGCGGGGGTCGGACTCGTCTGTGAACAGGATCAGCACGCCAGCCCGGCGGCCACCTCGGGGCCGCCGGATACCACTTGAATCAGGCAGCGTTCCGTGGAGTCCACGAACCAGTTCTGCAAAAGTCTCGTTCACTCATCCCCCAAGTGTTCTTCGATGAGTCCGAGGAGCTGTTGGGTGGACTCGAGCCCACCCACGTGACGGCCAACCACCGCACCGTCAGCCGCCACGAACAACGTCACGGGCAGACCGGGGATCTTCAGGGACGTCTGCAGGGTGCGCTCCATGTCCTGGATGTGGGGGTATTTCCACTCCGCGATCGAAGCGAATTCCAGCGCCCAGTCCGGCTGTGGGTCCTGATAGTTGATGCCGATGAAGGAGACGTCCTCCAACTGTTGGTAGGCCTCCCTCAGATAGGGGCTCTCCTCGCGGCACGGCGCACACCACTGGGCCCAGAAGTTGAGCACCGTGGGCTCTCGCGGCAGCCCGGCCAGGTTGACCACCTGATCGGTGCCGAGGCACGCCAGTTCTGTTCTGGGCAGACCATCGGGAATCGCCTGCGCTGCCGGATCAGTGTCCGGACACTCGGGTAGTCCGTACTGCTGCCGCAGGACGTTGAGATCGGCGGTCGTGCCTACATCCGGATTGGGCTCCGACGAGGGCGTGGACGGGGTACTGGGGGTCGAACAGGACGTCGCTGCGAGAACAACGGCCAGGGCAGCCACCATCTTCCACTTCTTGGCCGTCCCTACCATGGCCTTGCAGCTCATGCTCTGGGCTCCCTCACGAGCGCCCGCGCCTTGTCAGGATCGGTCTCGCCCTCGCCGTACGCCGGGCAGAGATCCGCCACGGCGCAGGCCCCGCAGGCCGGCTTGCGCGCATGGCAGCAGCGCCGGCCGTGCCAGATGATCCGGTGATTGAGCAACACCCAGTCAGAGGGGTCGAACAACTGCCCCACCTCGTGTTCAACGATGTCCGGTTTGGTCGAATCCACCCATCCCAACCTGTTGGACAGGCGGATCAGGTGCGTGTCCGGGGTGATGCCCGGTACGCCGAACGCGTCTCCCAGCACGACGTTGGCGGTCTTGCGACCCACCCCCGGCAGCGTCACGAGCTCCTCAAGTGTGGCCGGGACAACTCCGTCAAAGTCGTCGACGATCCGTCGGGAGAGCCCGATGATGGCCGTGGCCTTGTTCCTGAAGAACCCCACCGGGCCAATGATTCGCTCGATCTCCTCGCGGTCCGCCGAAGCCAGTGAAGACGCCTCGGGAAACAGCGCGAACAATTCGCGCGTCACCGAGTTGACCCTGCGATCCGTGGACTGTGCGGAAAGAACCGTGGCCACGACGAGCTCGAAGGGGTTGGAGAAATCAAGCTCGCACCTGGCATCGGGATACTGCGCACCGAGCCGCGCATACACCTCGGCTGCCTGACCGGCGTTCTCGTGCGACAACTAGACCTCGACTATCAGCTCGACCTCGACGGCGGCGTCGAGGGGGAGCACACTGACGCCCACTGCGCTGCGCACATGGGCGCCGTTGTCCTGCCCGAATATCTCGGCCATGAGCTCCGATGCACCGTTGGCAACGGCGGGCTGGTCCACGAAGTCAGGATGACTCGCCACGTAGACCACCACGCGCAGAACGCGCAGAATGCTGTCAACTCCCCCGGCTTCGTGTGCAGCAGCTGCCACGGCGTTCAGCGCCGCCACCCGTGCAGCATGCACGCCCTCAGCCATCGAAACGCCCGCGCCCAATTTACCCGAGGCGACGAGTTCACCCCCCACCATCGGAAGCTGA
>CBDTVQ010000166.1:0-5104 GCA_965364045.1 uncultured Tessaracoccus sp.
TCTCGGACGCTTCGGAGGTTGGTGTCTCGGACGCTTCGGAGGTTGGTGTCTCGGACGCTTCGGAGGTTGGTGTCTCGGATGGTTCCGTCGACGGTTTCGGTGTGGATGGCGTGGCCGACGCCTCCGTGGACGGCACGACAGACGGCGAAGTGGAGGGCACCACAGGTTGTGGGGTTTCGTCTGGGCTGAGGGAGGCGGACTGGAAGGGTTCACATGTTTGCTGGGCAGTGAGCACTGCCAGTTGCGACTGCTCTTGTGCACTGGCTGCGACGTCCAGATGGGCCAACAGCGCCTGCTGTGCCTTGGTGATGGCGGTGGAGTTCGATGATGTCGACTGGTTCGGTGACTCCGGTGTTGGCTGGGCAGCAGACGAGTCGTTCTGTGCGGCCGTGGTGGATGGGGTCGAGGAACGTGTCGTGGTCTGTCCCTCCCCAGAATTATCCGGGGCAGGGGTGGGGGCGGCCGCGGTTGTCGATGACGTTGGATCCGCCTGCGCCACCAAGTTCTCCTCCAAGACTTGCTTCGCCTGCATCAACGCATCCTCCGCGGAGTCAACCGCGGCGAGTAGTTCGGTGGGGTCCAGCGTCGCCAGTTCCTCGCCGGCGGCGACTTCTTGACCGATCTCCACGAAGACTTCGTCGACGGTTCCTTGAACTTGGAAGGCAACGTCGCGGCTGGCTGCGGCTGAGAGTTGGCCGGTCAGTGTCAGCGCTGCCGAAACGTTGGCCATCTCCGCTGATGCGGTGCGGTAGCGGGAAGGGTCCTGTGCTCCGGTGGCCAGCATCGCTCCTCCGGCAACAGCACCCAACGTCATGGCGCCGACAACGGCCCGAGCAAGAAATTTCCTCCTCCGTTCAGCCATTGCGTGCACCACGTCGTGTATTGGCGGAGCAGTTGCCTTCAGCGTCGGGGTCCGTGAGCTGGAGGGAGGTGGCGTCCATTCCGCCGAGTGCATCCCCGGTTCCTCGGGCGGTGACGCACAATCCGACGGCAAGTTCAGTATCGGTAACCGTGACTTCTTCCATGACGGTCGTCTCAGAGGTCAGTGCTATCTCTTGTGACTGACCGTCGACTTCGACGGTCAGTGCCGATTCCGCATTTCCGATGACCACGCCGGAAACCATGTTGCCGGGGGACCTCCCCCCACCGCCGGGAGTGCCTCCCGATCGTGGACTTGCGGACCTCTCCGGTGCATCGCCAGACGCATCGCCCCGAGCTCCCCCGGGTGGGGCTGCGAGGGTGCGGCAGCTGCCGTCGATTGCCTCGGTCAGCGTGAGTTGGAGGGCAGACCCATCAGAAACGGTGCCCGTGATGCAGTCGCCAGCCAGGATCGAACCAGCGTCGACGGTCTGGTCCCCGGACAAAGTCGTTGAGTCGTCGTACCGGACGGCAGTCTGCGTGTCCGACCCCTGTACCTGCAGAGTGCCGGTGTCCACCGCGGCGATCTCGCCGATCACAACGGATTCTGCCCCGGCGTCGGGGGTTGTTCCCTCAGCTGGGATCGATTCGGCCTGCTCTTCAGGAACTGGGCTGAAGGAGGTTTGTATGGTTGGTTCGTTGACTGCTGGAATCCCCTCGGCGGGTGTCGAGCAGCCCGACAGCGCCAGGAGGCCAACCAGAGTGGCAGAGATGAGGATCGATTTCATTCTTCCTTCTTTCATTCGCCACGGAGGGCGTCAATGGGGGCCAGTTTCGCGGCCCGTGTTGCGGGGTACACGCCGAAGATCACACCGATTCCGACGGCGACGATAAGAGAAAGCACCGTGACTGGCGCCGACGCGACCATGGAGTTGCCGATCACCCCGGGCAGCAGCCACACAGCGAGCAAGCCGAGAGCAACCCCGAGGACGCCGCCCGTGAGGCCGAGGATCGCGGCTTCCAGCAGGAACTGGCGACGTATGACACCTGGCGGTGCGCCCAGCGCCTTCTGCAGCCCGATCTCGCGGGTGCGTTCACTCACCGATACCAGCATGATGTTCATCACGCCGATCCCGCCCACCAGCAGCGACAGGGCGGCGACGCCGCTGAGAAGGATGGTCATGGTTTTCTGAACACTTGTCGCGGTGTCCACGAGCGCATCCTGACTGGCGATAGAGAAGTCCGCGTCATCACTGTTGGAGAAACCGTGAAGGTTCGTCAGCAGCTGGGCGACCTCTTGGTGCGCGGCTGGGAGATTGGCGTCCGATATGGCCTTGACGTAGATGGTGGACACGCTGGTGGCGGTGTCGCCGCCCATCACAGTGGTTCCGGCGGTGGAGATTGGGATCAGTGCGATGTCATCGAGATTGCCAGCGCTACTTGCTCCCGCTTCGGCAAGAACTCCGATGATTTCGAAGTCCACTCCCTCGATGCCGATCTCTTGGCCAACCACTCGCACGGTGCCGAACAACTGCGAAGCAGTCTCGGGCCCCAGAACAACCACTCGGGCACTTGATGCGACGTCACTTTCGGTGAAGAACCGGCCCGTCTCCACTTCACGCGACCGCACCTCGGGCCATGTTTGCGTGGTGGCGGAAACCTGTGTTGTCCAGTTCGCGTCCTTTGTTTCCAGGGACAAGGAATTGGTCTTCTCTGGTGTGACTGCCTCCACATCCGGTGCCGCCACGGGGGAACCCAGCGCTTCAGCATCTGACAGAGTGAGCGTTGAGGCAGTACCGAAGCCGCCACGCGTGCCGGTAGTGGTGGTGGATGACCCGGGTGACACGATCAGCAGGTTCGACCCCAAGGAGCTGATCTCGGCGCTGACATCTTTCTGTGTCCCCAGGCCGAGCCCAACGGAGATGATGACTCCCCCGATGCCAATCAGAATGCCCAGGACAGTCAGCATCGATCGAAGGGTGTGGGAACGGATGGCTCGCCAAGCAGTCGCCAGTGAGTCGGTGAACCTCATGCAGTCACCCCGGTATCTGAAGTGATCAGACCATCTCGCACCTGCACAAGTCGTCTCGCACGCTGAGCGACCTCATTCTCATGGGTGATCAGTACGATCGTGCGACCCGCGGCATGGAGCTCATCGAACAGCGCGAGTACGTCGGCACTGGCTGCAGAGTCCAGGTTGCCCGTTGGCTCATCCGCGAGAATCATTGTGGGGTCGCCCACAAGTGCCCGCGCCACTGCTACACGCTGCTGTTGCCCTCCCGAGAGTTCCCCGGGACGGTTGTCGAGTCGATCAGCCAACCCCACCCGCTCCAGTGCCGTCACACTACGGGTACGCCTGTCGCTCTTGGACATGTTGCGGTAGTTGAGTGGAAGCTCGACATTGCGCCATGCCGAGAGTGTGGGCAGGAGATGGAACTGTTGGAACACGAACCCAATCTCTTGGTTTCGCACGCGGGCCAACGTGGTCTCGCTGACCTCGGAGACGTCCTGACCGGCGACCCTGTAGGCGCCAGTGGTCAATGTGTCGAGGCACCCAATGATGTTCATCAGTGTCGACTTTCCGGAACCGGACGGCCCCATGATGGCGACGTACTCACCCTCCGTGACACGCAAGTCCACACCCCTGAGGGCCTCGAACTCGGTTGTACCACTGGCATAAGTCTTTCTCGCGGCGTTCAACTCGATGACCGGAGTCACGGATTGTCCCCCGGCCGTTGCTGAGCAATGTCAGGCCGTTGCCGAGCAACGTCAGGCCGTTGCTGAGCCTCGCCGCCCGCGTCGTCCGATCCGTCACGTGCACCGACGCGAGGAGTGATCGACGGCAATTGAACCGTGTCTCCCTCGCTCAGGCCGGACAGAACTTCCGTGAGGTCGTTGCTGGATTCGCCGACGGTCACCTCTCCGGCACGGACAGTGCCATCCTCCTCCACCACCTGGACAGTGGAAGCTTCCTCTGTGGTGGTGATTGCCGCGGTAGGCACGGTCAGAACATCTAGCCGACGTTCGATGACGATATCGACGTCCACGGCAACCCCGTCGTGCAGCCCCTCCCCGTCGCCTGTGACCGACACTTCGACTGGGTACGTGGCAGCCCCTGAAGTCGTGGTCGGAACCAATCCGACAAGTGACACCACTCCGAAAAGCCGCGTGCCGTCGTCGGCCGTAAATTCGACCTGTTGGCCCTCCACGATGTCGTCAATATCGCTTTCTCCAATGTCCACCGACACGCTCCAGGTATCTGTGCTCACCAAGGAGAAACCAGCAACATCCGATGCCGTGGCGTCAGAGACCGGTGCGGCGGCTGAAGACTGACCATCACTTCTGGCCTCAGTCTCAGAAGCGCTCGTCACAGCACCCACCTTGTCGCCCACGGCGAGGCTAATACTCACGATCTGGCCGGACGCCGACGCAGTGAGTACTGCTTCGGTCACTGACACCTCCGCATCCACAACGGCCGACTCTGCAACGCTGACCGCGGCCTCAGCCGCCGCCTCACGCGCTTCCGAGACACCGCTCCCGTCATTCGTCTCCCGAGCGGCCACGAGATCAGCCTCGGCCTGCGCAAGGTCAGCCTTGGCCAGCAACAAATCTGCGTCGACCTGAAGGGTGTCCACAGCAGCCAGGACGTCACCGACTTCTACAACATCGCCAACCAGCACGTCGACGCTCGAGACCGTCCCCGCGACGGCAAAGTTGATGTCCTCCTTCACCCCAGGAATGACCGTGCCACTCCCAGAGACGACCTTCTGCATCGTTTGGAGGGAAGCCGTCGCCGTTCCTGGCTCTTCGCCAGGCACGGGATCCAAGGATGGCGACCAAGATCCGCGTACCGTCATTGCGGCGACCGTGAGCACGACGGCAGCCGTCAGGCCAACGCCCACCCATGCTCGTCTCCGCTTATGCCCAGAGCTTTTCAGCATACGTTTCGTCATGTTTCTGTTTTCCTCACCTCGTGGTGTGCCCCACCAAGCTAAAGGCCACAGATGTGAGTGAGCTGTGGGCTCTCAAGGGTCTGCTGCACGGATAGGTGACAACCTGACCTGCCCCACCTCTTGGGTTCCAGATTCTGTGGCTAAGTGGTGGCCTTTTCCGAAAGGCTGTCCCACATGCCCCGTCCGTATCCTCCGGAGTTCCGAGCCAGAGCGATCGCTTTGGTCCGAGCCGGTAAGCAGGCCAAGCAGACCGCGTTCGAGCTTGGTATCCATCCCGTCACCCTGTCGAAGTG
>CBDTVQ010000167.1:0-5080 GCA_965364045.1 uncultured Tessaracoccus sp.
GACGGCCTCGGCGCCTTCATGCGGCGTGGCGTCGGGATGGGCGGTCCGCCAAGCCCGCAGGGCGGCCACCTGCGCCCTGTTCTCTGCCCGTGAGTAGTCGACGGTGTGCAGCGGAACTGCGGCGATCAGACCGGGGAAGCTGAGACTCATTCGCACCGCCACGAGAATTGGCAGGTCCGCGCCAGCGCTGAACGGCACCAGGGGCGCGCGCTGCAGGGCGCGAACAGTGGAAAACCACGATTCCTCGGTCAAAGTGGGCTTGTTGGCACTGCGTTCCATCATGGCGACCACCGACTCGGGGAAGAGGGCCCGAAATTCACGCGCGTCGAAGTAGTAGCTCTGCGTGGTCCACGGCATCGCCATCGGCTGGCGCCGGGAAAGATTGGTGGTCATCAGGCGCAGCGTTATCCCGGCCTCGTCAAGGTCGCCGAAGGTGACTGGCGCGTCGTCCACGGTCCTTCCCGCAAGATGCTGGAGTGACTCGTGCAACCACGGAGTCAGGGCCGGTTCACCCGAGTTGTCCGACCCGGCACCGGAGCAGAGTCCGAAATCGGCGGCGGGTAGCTGCCGGAGGTCCTGGTACAGCCCGATACCCACACCGATCACCAGCCCCACCACGGCAATCAGCAGGCCTGCGACGAGGCTGGTCCATTGGGCGGGGCCACCGAGCAGGAAGCCAAGGCCGATGAGCAGCAGACCGAGGCCTGCACCGGCCATGGCATGGGCCCACCACGAGCGAACTGCGGCGCTGACCATCACGCGCAGCCTCGCACCGCCCGGGGTCCCCAGCCCAGCTGTCCCCAAAGTGAAGAGTCGTCGCATCCTTCGCTGCGGTTGGAACAGAGTGAACAGTCTGCTGTTCTTGCCCTGCACGGGTTCGGTCAGGTCTGAGGGCAACTGCGCAAGTTTGGCGAACCCGCCCTGATCGCGGCCCAGCTCCGCGCAGGCGGCAGCGGCGGCCGCGATTGCTCCGGCCGACGAACCACCGACGCACCTGAGCCGGTAGACCTCTGCCAGTTCACAGACCGCAAGTGGATAAACCACCCCGCTGGTGATCCCGCCCTTCATCACCAAATCGCACTCGAGCGGCGGCGAAGTCGCTTCTCTGGGTGCAGTCGCGTCGACCGGGTCCGTCGTTATAGCCATGACTGACAATACGTCGGATCGCGGGGCCTGTAGGGGATGAGGCACGACTCGTACGAGAACAGGCTGCCGGGCGCAGTAATGTGACGGCCATGTCCAACAGCCCCCCGTGGTCACCCCCGCCGAGCTTCAACAACGCATCCCGGGGCTACTGGGGGTACGAGGTGGACCGTCTCATCGATGATCTGAAATCGGCGGACCTGGCAGGAGAGCCGCTGGGCCCGATCATCGCTGATCGGGAACTGTCGGAGGTGGGGTTCGGCTATGACACGTCCGAGGTCGATGCCTATCTCGCGACCCTGAGCGGCCTCCAGGTGATCGTCGAAACGAACACCCCAGAGGGGGTTGTGCTCAAGCGCGCTGCAGACCAGGAAGCCGAGCGGCCGCAACCTGGCAACCCAGCGCCAGCGCCAGCGGAGCCGGAGTACCAGGTGCTGGAGCCCTACGTTCAGGGGGCGGCGGAGCGCGAGGATGGAGAATGGACCCAGTCCTGGTCGGGTGAGAGCGGGGCAATGCTGGCGGAGATCTACGGGGCCGCCATGCTGCCTGCACCCGGGAAGGAGGAAACGGGTTACGACGCGCGGGAAGTGGACCAGTTCTTCTCGCAGTTGGCTGGCATGATCAGGGCGAACCAGCCCGTCACCGGGCCGCTTCAGAACTGTCGGTTGAAGATCGCACGGCGGGGGACCCCGAGCTATGACGTCGAGGCGGTGGATTCGCTCATGGACCGGCTGGAGGTCCTGTCATCGAGTACCGACGCTGCCCCTCAGGGGACGTATTCCGTAAGTCGCACTGTCCGCACCACGAAGCCGCGTGGCTTGAACATCATGGGCAAACCGACATGCCAGTCCGTGTTCATCATTGTGGTCTGTGTATTCGTGTTTGGTGTCACGGGAATAATTGTGTTCTTCAACTTGCTGGTGCCACTACTGATGCGCTGACCCATGGGTCGGATGAGATCTCATTCCGGCACCTCCGATGCCGCTCGCGGAGAGAGCCCGGGCAAGACACGGCCGATCAGCAGGCCCAGCGCCATTCCGCAGGCGATGCCGGACATGTCGGCGATGAGGTCTGCCACTTCACGCGTACGCCCCACGTACGGCTGAATGATCTCGATGGCGGCGCCGAAGGCTGAGAACAGCAGGAACAACCAACCGCTCCACCGAGGTCTGACGAGGGCGAGCGGCAATGCCAGGGCGGTGAAGGCGCCGAAGTGGGAAAGCTTGTCAGAACCTGACGGCAAGTCCATCGTCGTGGGGGGCCTCAACGTCAGGGTGGCGATCGCCGCCGAAATGACGATTGTCAGCACTATCGACCAGCGGGTGGCAGTCATGTGGTTCCTTTCGCCGGCACGGCCACGACGTTAGCCCACCCGTCAGTGTCAGTGCCATCCACCGGGCCGTCCATCTGATTCAGTCAGTGGGAAACGATGGAAAAGGCAAGCGGCTCCACGATGGATGTGTCGGCCAGTCGTCCTCCCCGCGACTGCCCGGCGCTGCCCGAACATTTCTCCATGAAGAGGTGTGTCTATGGTGAACCGTGGGAGAGCTACCCGTTCCCGCTGAAGGAGATGGCGCATGGAAACCCGATCCGGGCACAGTCGCGTGATGCCCGCCACAGCCATGGTCGTCATGGGCGGCAGCTTTGTGGTGCTCGGCGGGCTGATCGCCGCGATCACGGGTCCGTTGGGGCTGAACCACGGCAGCTGGTTGGCTGCCTACCTCGTCTTGGTGTGCGGCGTGGCGCAGTTCGCCATGGGCACGGTGCAGGCCGGGCAAGCGGCGTCGGGTCAACCGATGTCAACGGGGCGGGGTTGGGTGCAGTTGGCGAGCCTGAACCTGGGGAACGCCGCCGTCATCGTCGGCACGCTGACTCGGGAGCCGCTCGTGGTTGATGGAGGGGTCGTGGTCCTCGTCGTCGCCTTCGGCATCGCGCTGCATGCAGTACGTCCGTGGGCGAGCCAACCGGTGAAGACTTTCCCCGGGTTCCAGGCGCGCAGCTGGGCGAATCGATTTCTCCTGTGGGGCTACCGTGTCTTCCTGCTGCTGCTCGTGGTCAGCCTGCCCGTCGGTTCCGTTCTGGCGCACGTGCGGTCGGACTGAACACCAGCCACCATCTCCGCCTGCCCATGGTCACATGATGGATGCGGGCATGAACGAAGCGGCTGATTGAGGATTCGTCGATAGAATTGCAACGTTGTTCGGTGCGGCGTCGATCCCGATGCCACGTCGCGTTTCTCCCATCTGCAAAGGCTGGTGCAACCATGCCCATCGACCAAAACCAGTCAACGACCGGAACTGTCCGCGTTAAACGTGGCATGGCAGAGATGCTCAAGGGTGGTGTGATCATGGACGTGGTTACCGCCGAGCAGGCCCGGATCGCCGAGGACGCCGGGGCCGTCGCCGTCATGGCGTTGGAGCGGGTGCCCGCCGACATCCGGGCGCAGGGCGGGGTGTCGCGAATGAGTGACCCCGACATGATTGACAGCATCATCGCCGCAGTGTCCATCCCCGTGATGGCCAAGGCACGGATTGGGCACTTCGTAGAGGCGCAGGTCCTCCAGAGCTTGGGCGTTGACTACATCGACGAGTCTGAGGTCCTGACCCCGGCCGACTACGTGAACCACATCGACAAGTGGCGCTTCACCGTCCCGTTCGTGTGCGGGGCCACCAACCTTGGCGAGGCCCTGCGCCGGATCACCGAGGGTGCCACCATGATCCGTTCCAAGGGTGAAGCCGGCACCGGTGACGTCTCCAACGCGACGGGGCACATGCGCTCCATCCGCGCTGAGATCCGCCGATTGCATTCCATGTCGCCAGACGAACTGTTCGTGGCGGCCAAGGAGTTGCAGGCCCCCCACGAGCTGGTCCGAGAAGTTGCGGAGCTCGGCAAGCTGCCCGTCGTGCTGTTCACGGCCGGCGGCATCGCGACGCCGGCCGACGCGGCGATGATGATGCAGTTGGGGGCCGAAGGCGTATTCGTCGGCTCGGGCATCTTCAAGGCGGGCAACCCCGCCGAGCGGGCCAGAGCCATCGTTCAGGCCACGACCTTCTTCGACGACCCGGACATGATTGCCAAGGTTTCCCGCGGACTGGGCGAGGCCATGGTGGGGATCAACGTCGAGGAGATCCCGCAGCCGCACCGGCTCGCCGAGCGCGGCTGGTGACCCTCACCGTCGGGGTGCTCGCCCTGCAGGGCGACGTGCGCGAACACCTGCATGCGCTCTCGGGGCTCGGCGTCAAGTCTGTAACGGTCCGACGGCCCAGCGAGTTGGCTGACATCGACGGCTTGGTGATCCCCGGTGGGGAGTCCACCACCATGGACAAGTTGTTGCACCTTTTTGACCTCGCGGATCCGATACGGGCCCGCATCGCCTCCGGCATGCCCACGTTCGGTTCCTGCGCGGGCATGATCATGCTGGCCGATCGGGTGTTGGACGGGCGGCCTGGCCAGCGGACCCTCGGTGGACTCGACATCACAGTTCGCCGCAATGCGTTCGGGCGCCAGGTGGATTCCTTTGAGGAGGACCTGACCATCCCTGTGCTGCGCGACGGAAGGATCCGCCCAGTCCGTGCAGTCTTCATCCGGGCACCCTGGGTGGAGGAGGCAGGCCCCGGCGTGAGAGTCCTTGCTCGCACCACCCACGGCGGGGGTGCTCAGCCGGGCCATCCTGTGGCGGTCCGGCAGCGAAACGTGCTGGCCACGTCGTTTCATCCCGAAGTGGGCGGCGACCTCCGATTCCACGAGTACTTTGTGGACCTGGTCGATGCTTCGGTCACGGCGGAGTGTTCGACACATGTCGAAGGAGGATCCTGATGCGATTGTCGAAGTTGGATCTCCCAAGTCGTTTCAACCCCAATCACGCTTCGGAGTTCCCCGCTATGGGTGCCATTGACGTGCTGATCAGAACTTCGGAGTGCAGGGTTCTGTGCACGGG
>CBDTVQ010000168.1:0-5077 GCA_965364045.1 uncultured Tessaracoccus sp.
CATCCCCTTCGATCGGGAGCGATCCGGTTTCGTCATGGGTGAGGGCGGGGCGGCCCTGGTGCTTGAGCGGGAGTCCCATGCCAGGGCCCGCGGCGCGACCATCTACGGGGAAGTGTCGGGCTACGGCGTCACATGTGACGCATTCCATGTCACGGCCCCGGCGGAGGATGGCGTAGCGATAGACCGTGCCATCGCCGACGCGCTCGGCGAGGCCGGCGACCGGCCGGGACAGGTGTACGTGAATGCCCATGGCACCAGCACGGTGAAGAACGACAAGGTTGAGGCTGGCGCGATTGAGCGGCTGTTCGGGGACCGTGCACTGGTGTCGTCAACCAAATCGGCCACAGGTCACATGCTCGGCGCGGCCGGAGCCGTGGAGGCGGTCGCGTCCTTGCTGGCCATCCGTCGGGGCGCTGTACCACCCACGGTCGGCACCAACGAACTGAGCGACGACATCAGGATCGACGTCGTGCGCGGCAGGGCGCGCCCTGCCGGAGTGTCGCGCGCCGCTTCCTTGTCGCTCGGGTTCGGTGGACACAACGTCTGCCTCGTGTTCGACGCGGCCGTCGCGTGATCGACCTCGTTGTAGCCCGCTCCGATGATGTGGACGAGCAGACGATGCACGCATTGCGGGCGGCTCTCCCGGCCGAGCGCCGTCGGAAAAGTGACACCTACTATCGAGAGGCGGACCGGCACGCCAGCATCGTTGCCTTCTCGCTGCTCCAGCAGGTGTGGGGGGAGCAGACAGGCGATGCGCTGCCCCAGATTGTTCTGGGGCGGTTTGGTAAGCCGGAGTTCGCAGACAACCAGCGTTGGCATTTCAACCTGTCACACGATGCCTCGTTCTGCGTCTGTGTTCTGGCGTCGATGCCCGTCGGGGTGGATGTCCAGTCCCGCGTGCCATTTGATGGCGGGCTGTTCGAACGGATGGCCGCGCCCGGCGAGCAGAGACTGCGTGATCAGCTCGCCCGTCTCGACGACCTCAGCGGACTGTGGAGCAGGAAAGAGGCTCTGGTGAAGCAGACTGGACACGGTCTGACAACCGTCCTGCAGGACGTCGACACGCTCGTCTCAACGGAGGTCCTGACTCTGTCCGATGATGAGCGGAACCTCCGGTTGAGCGTCAGCGCGGCTGGTCTCGACGAGCAGGGCATTCATTCCGGCTTGCGCATCAGGTGGCTGCGGCCCGTGTCGTCGCCCGCCACTTGGGTGGAGCGCCAGGAGAACCGGACGTGGCGTCGGCTGACTTGCGAGTTGGCTGATGTCGCCTGAGACCCGACCTGCCGCCGTCGGCAGTGACACGCACCGGTCCGACGGGTCTTCGGGGGTGATGCGCATTGCCGTTGCGCAGATCTGTGCCGGCGAGGAACCGCTGGAGAACCTCTCGCTGGTGCGCGATTTCGCGGCTTCTGCCAAGGAGCAGGGCGCAGAACTCGTTGTGTTTCCCGAGGCGACGATGGCGAGCTTCACGCGACGATCCGTGGAGGTGGCTGAACCGGTTGACGGCCCGTGGGCGAACGCAATTCAGGACATCGCTCGGGAACACGGAATCGCCGTGATCGTGGGCATGTTCACTCCCGGAACCGCGCACCCCGATCAACCTCAGCGGCGCCGGGCGCGCAACACGCTGCTGTTCGTGGGTGCCGACGGCGAAGTGGTCGCGACGTACGACAAGATCCATCTCTTCGACGCCTGGGGATTCCTGGAGTCGGATCATGTGGAACCGGGGCACGACCCGGTCGTGACGGACCTCGGCGATGTCCGGCTCGGGCTGGCCATCTGCTACGACGTCCGCTTCCCTGAGATGGCCAAGTTCTTGGCCGGTCAGGGTGCTCAAGTGATCGTCGTCCCGGCGTCCTGGGCAAATGGTCCGGGCAAGTCAGCTCAGTGGCGCGCGCTGTGCATCGCCCGCGCCATGGACAGCACGTGTTACGTGGTGGGAGCGGGACAGGCAGACCCGGCGAGCGTCGGTCAGACGGTGCGTCCGGGCTCCCCGACGGGTATCGGCCACAGTCTTGTGGTGAATCCGCTGGGGGAGGTCGTGGCAGAGGCAGGTGCGGGACAGGAACTCGTTCTGGTGGACGTCAATGTGGCCGAGGTTGCGGATGCGCGGGCCCGGGTCCCAGTGCTTGCGTCGTCGCGGTTCGGTATCGTCGCGCCCGACTGACGTGCCCAAGTTGCGCTGGGGGCTGACTCGCGAGCTGTCGTCGGGACCTGGCATTGAGGCGCAGTTGCCAACCCCTGATCAGTTCATGACGACGGTGAAGAAGATTCCTATGAGAGCCAGCAGGAGCACAGCGTTGGCGAGGACGACGGTCTTCGTGACTGCACTGGTGGTCTCGACATCGACGGACACGTGGCCGGCTTCGCCGGTGGGCCCCGGGGCACTCTGCGCCAAGCTGACAGCGAGAGCCAGGCGCGGCGGGTTCATCATCACGGCCGATGACGCGGCGATCAGCACTATGGCCAGTACCTGAGCCGGGTCTATCCCCAACCCCGTGGCGGCATCTCCCAGACCCGGGGCCAACATCGCGGCCGTGGCCGAGTTGGATCCAGTCACGTATCCGGCCATGGAACTGATCAGTGGCGTGGCGACGGCGAAGCCTGCGCCGAGACCGGCGACCGCGCCTGCCAACACAGCGCTCATCCCGTTCAACGACAACAGCCCGCCGAATGCAACGAACAGCATCGTGGTGAGGGCCACCGGAACTGCGCGGCGCCACCCTTCACGGCGGGCTGATGCGACAAGCAGTCGCTTCGCTCCGAGGAGCCGCGGCGCCACAAATACCGTCACAGTCAGCCAGAACGCCGGCCCGGACAGAACCTCGCCGAGCTTGCCGATGTCCAGTAGACGCACGATCACCGCGGAGAGCAGCAATCCCGCTCCGAGGAAGACGTACGGGGACAGGGCCCGGAGAACCGAGCGGTCCATCCGGATGGGCTGTCCGTGCTTGAGGCGGCCCATGACCAGGAGTGAGACGATCGCCGCAACTGCGCCGGACACGCCCGCCAGGGGCGGACCCAACAGCCAACTGACGGCCAGGATGACCAGCCACATCGTGATGACGGCGATGGCGGCTTCACCCAGGTGGGCCTTGGCCTCGCGCCTTCCGACGCCGACCACGAGGATGGCGGCGCTCATGATGACGATGAGGGGAAGTGAGAGCACGGCGATCCACAGTCCCAGCGTGTGGAAGGGGACGTCTCCCAGTTCGGCCATGATCAGGACAGCTGGAGCCAACGATCCCCAGGGACCGAGCAGGATTCCGAGGAGGCCGATGGTCGCGGATTGACGCACAGAGAGCCCGATGCGAATCAGCAGGGGAACCGAGACGATCAGACCCAGGCCCCATCCGATGATCGTCTCCGCGAACGGTGCCACGCCGAGTCCAACAACGAGGATCGCTCGGCCCTGGTTGTGTGCCGACTGTTGCAGCCACTCCGCGATCCGTGCCTGCGCGCCCGTGGCCGTGAGAAGTTCGGCGAGGCTCGTACCCCCGATGATGATCACAACGACGATCAGGATTGTCTCGCCCAGAGCCGGCCCGAGCCTCGCAACATCCCCTGTTGTGATCGGGAAGAAGAGAAGGGAGAGAACCGCCGTCAGGGCGAGGGTGATCAGCACCACCCGCAGGGTGGGAACTTTCAAAGTCAGAAGCAGGACAACAACGGCGATGGGCAGGGCAGCCAACAGCAGGGTCAAGGGAATGACTCGGCTTTCTGTTTGTTCGATCGGAGGAGCTCGGTGCTTCGACGAATCCTCCCATAGTTGTCTGCGGCGCCCACCCTTCGCTCAGAGGGTGCGCGCAACAGCCGGGTCCGGGCTGGACCCCGATGACCGGAGACAGGGCTCTGCATGGTCGCCCTCGACGAGTTACGCCGGAGAGCGCAGGATGTCAGGAGTTGAACGCCTCGAGGAACTGGTCGCGGAACGTATCCATCCTGGTGACGGGAGCATCCGCATCCGGGGTAAGTCCCTCGTCCCAGGTCCAGGACGAGATCTGCTCAAGAACTGCTGGATCACGCGCCACGATCGAGATGGGCACATCGTTGCCACTGTCAGTCCCGGATACGACCGTGGACGGTTGGTGATCGCCGAGGACCACCAACACGGTGTCGTCAGTGGCATGGCGATCCATGAACGAGAAGACCGATTCCAGCGAGTACTGGATGGAGGCTGCGTACGCGGCTCTCGACGCGGCCGCGTCCGAGGGCGCGGGGCCTCGGGGCATGTCGTTGTAGATGGAACCGTCACCGATCACGTCAGGATCCACGAATTGCGGCATTGGGCTCCAGGGACCGTGGCTGGTCACGAGATCAATCTCCGCCATCACCGGGTCGCGATCCACCTCCGCCAGCTCCAACCGCTGGAAAGTCTCCAGCGTGTACTGGTCTGGAATCGTGGCATAGCCGAACTTTGGCCCCTCATAGCCGACGTTGCGGGAGTCGTAGAGCTGGTCGTACTCGTAGAAATCTCGCCGATCCCAATCGGCCATGTTGGCCGGGACGTTCACCACCGTCCGCCATCCGGCGCGGTGGAAGGCGTGGCTGAGGGTGAGTCGTTCGCTGGCCACCAGCACGTCGTAGCGCGGCTTGCTGTCGGCCCAGAGGCCGGACTGGAACGTCGCGTGCGCGAGCCAGCTGATGCCTCCAAAGGTGGGGGAGGTGAGATAGGCGCTGCGCGAGGAAAACCCCTCGGCGCTGAGCCGGACGTCCTCGTCGTCGAGCAGTTGACGGACTCCGACGGAGAGCTCTGGATCCTCCGGGGCCACCCGGCCATAGCTTTCAATGAAGACGAACAACACGTCCTTGCCGCGCAGCGACGTCAGGAGTTGTTCGTCCGGTACCGCCTGCAGCGGGTCATCCGAGGTGGCTGTGGCGAACTCGCGCTGGTCCCGGATGCCCTGGGGGATTTCCGACACCTGTTTGTAGGCGTAGACCATGGCGTCGGTGGAGGCCATGTTGCTGCGTCCCACCTGCACGTTGCCGACGGCGAGGCCCACCCATGCAACCAGCAGTGCAGCCGTGACCCAGCTGGACGCACGACGATTCCCGCCGACGGCGCGGGCAACACGCA
>CBDTVQ010000169.1:0-5074 GCA_965364045.1 uncultured Tessaracoccus sp.
TCCTTGGTTCGAAAGTCGTTCACCGTCATGATCTGTCCTCCCTGGATGACGTCAACTATGGCAAAAATCCGACGGCGTTGAGGGTGCCGAACGTGAGCAGTGGCGTAGCGTGACGCCATGAGCACATTGTCACGGGCGGACGAGGTCAGTCGTGGGTGAAGATATTCAGGCCGCCGAGATCTGGCTGGCTGTGGTGCTCCTCGTAGTGACCCTGGTGGCCGCTGTGGTGGTCCGTAGGCTTGCGGTCCGGTTGCTGGATCGTGGCGACTCCGATCGTCGCGTCGGACGGCTGACGGGCCGTTTCCTCAGCGTCGTCGTTGTGATCATCGGCCTGGTGTACGTGCTCGGCATCCTGAATATTCAAATCGGACCTCTGCTCGGCGCACTGGGCGTGGGTGGCATCGCGTTGGCCTTTGCCGCACAGGACATTTTGCAGAACCTGGTTGCCGGCGTGCTTCTTCAGATCCGACGGCCGTTCCGTGTCCGTGACCAGATCAGTAGCGGCGATTTCGAGGGCACCGTGATCGACGTCAATCTGCGAACGGTTGAAATGACCACCTACGACGGTCTGACCGTCTACCTGCCGAACGCCGAGGTGCTCAAGGCGCCGATCGTGAACTTCACCCGGACACCATTGAATCGGACTTCAATCGAGGTTGGTCTCGCCTACGACACCGATCTTGACCAGGCACGCGAAGTTTTGCTGGCGGCCTGTCAGGGAGCAGAAGGAGTGGCGGACACCCCTGAGGTCGAGGTGTGGATTCAGAGCTTCGGGGCATCCGCCATCAACTGCGCCGTGCGCTATTGGCACGCTTCCGACATCGCTTCGCGGTGGCGGGTGCGCAATGCCGTGGCAACCGCGGTGAAGCGTGGGTTGGATGGAGTTGGAATCGTCATAGCCTTTCCGCAGCAGACCTTGTGGTTTGGTCCGGGCAACACCACCCTGGGTCTCCATCAGCTCCCGGCGGCCCAGGACGCCACCGACGCGACCGACGTTTGATCTGATCTCAGTCTTCACAGGACTGTGCAGATTCCACCGTGGACCTTGCCCCTTTGACGGCAACGGCTGGCCTCGCCTGTGTCGCAGCAATGTATGGGCGAAGCAGGTGAGTCCGGTCACCGTTTCTGGAGACCAAGTTCTGGTGCCGCGCACCTCGTTGAGTCGCGGGGGCGAAGACCAAGCAAAGTTTTCCAGGAAGAGTGCATCCATCCACGGCCCTCGGCACGAATAGGTAAGTAGGAGCTGCACATGACGGCTTCACCCCCACTCGAGGAGCAACCATGAAGATCAAAACCCTCGCCGCCGCGAGTGTCGCCGCACTGCTGGTCCTGGCCGGCTGCGGAACCGACACTGATGAGGCCGCCACCGATACCACCAGCGTCGAAGCGACGTCTGCGGCCCCCATGGAGGAGTCCGAGACCCCCATGGAGGAGTCAGAAGCGCCGATGGATGAGCCCGGCACGATCGTTGACGTGGCTGCAGCCAACCCCGACTTCGAGACCCTCGTCGCTGCTGTAACCGCCGCTGATCTCGTCGGGACGCTCTCCAGCGAAGGCCCGTTCACAGTGTTTGCCCCCACCGACGCGGCTTTTGAAGCCCTGCCTGATGGGCTCCTCGACGCCCTGCTGCTGCCGGAGAACAAGGACGCGCTGACCAGCATCCTGACCTACCACGTCCTCCCGGCCGAGGTAATGGCCGCTGACGTAACCGCCGGTGAGGTTGAGACCGTTGAGGGCTCGACCATCGAAATCAAGACCGACGACGGCGTCATGGTGAATGACGCCAATGTCGTGGCGACAGACGTTGACGCCTCCAACGGCGTCATCCACGCCATCGACGCAGTCCTTGTGCCGCCGTCGGTCGACGTGAACGCGCTGCTTGGCTGACGTCTGGCCTGCCCGCCCACAACGAGAATGGGACCCCCCCCGGTGACACCGGCGGGTCCCATTCTTTGCGTACTACGACCCCCACTCAAGTGAGCGTGGAATAGGCTGTAAACATGTCCGCGAGCAGCGGTGACGGTGGGGACGTGGCAGCAGGGCGGTCGAAGCCCGATGGCATGGGTCACCCCCTCGCCCTGCGGTTCGGATTCTGGATCGCGATCACGGTATCTGGTGTCAACGTCGTCACCTTCGCTCTGGCGATGACGGCTCTCCCGAATGACGTCCCCTATCCGTTCACGAGCGACGTCATCGCAGCCCAATGGCCAGGGGACTATCTGTGGTTGTACCCGTCCATGCTGCTGATGCTCCTGTTCGTCGCTTTCGTTGCGTCGGTGCATGAGTATGCTCCGTCCTCGCGGAAGATCTTCAGCCTGCTCGGGCTGTGTTTTGCGAACCTCGCGGCAGCGGTCTTGCTCATCAACTACTTCATCCAGGCCGCGGTGATGCAACTGAGCCTTGAGAAGGGGCAGCTCGACGGGTGGTCCATGTTGACGATGTACAACACGAACGGTGTCTTCATCGCGCTCGAGGAGCTTGGATACATCCTCATGAGCCTCACCCTGGTGACGCTCACCCCGGTGTTCATGGGAAGGACTGGGGTCGAGCGGACAATCCGCTGGCTCTTCGTGCTGAGTTTCCTGGCCGTGGTTGGCGCGCTGATTGCCGTCTCGGTGGTGATGGGAAACGATCGGGGAGATACCTACGAGATCATCGTGATCGCGATCGTCTGGTTGACACTCATCACCGCCGGGCCGCTCGTCGCCGTCGTCTTTCGGCGCGCCGCCGCCCCCTCGTCGCCCATATGATGCGTGCCGCTGGACCGAGGAGAAAGTGGGATGCTGCTCTGCAGCAATGCAGAGGATCGGCCGTCTGACCGTGGTTCTGTGCCCGATTGAGACCCAGGGCCAGTAGCGGCGCGCTGGCTCTCTCGGCCAGCCCCCTCACGAGTCCCTAGTCCCTAGTTGAGGACGGCTCAGCTGATGCTGCTGGGCGCTGGAATGCCGCCGCCGCCCTGTTCAAAGCGGCCAAGCTCCCGTGGGAGGAGGCGTACTCCTATCAGCGGTGTGCAGAGGCCCTGTTGATCGACGGTGTCGGCCTTCGTGCGGAGGCTGCCTCAGCAGCGAGAGCGGGTCTTGCTCTGGCACGCTCCCTCGGAGCTGAGCCGGTGATGGTCGCCCTGAACATCTTCGCTGTTGCCGCCCACATCCCCTTCGAGGAGGTTCAGCCCGAGATGCGCAGTGGGGATGACCCGATCCGTTTGGGGCTCACCGACCGGGAGCGAGGCATCTTGACGCATTTTGTGGCGGGTTGTACGTAGGGGAGATCGCACAAGAGCCCTTCATCAGTGAGAAGACGGTGAGTTCACACGTCTCGAACGTATTGAGGAAAACCGGGGTAAAGAACCGAGTCGATCTCGCGCGCCTCGTGTCGAATCAGGACGGGTCTCCTGTCGGTCGTGGGTGAGTGATTTCATTTGGGCGATCTTCGCAGTGGTCATGAAGTGTCGCCACCCCGAACGCGATCAAGAAAACCGGCGACCTCCGTAAGGTACTGGTCCCAGTTCTCCGCGAGGATCGAGTTGTGGTCACCGGACTCGAAGATGCGAAACGTCGACGGACCGCCAGCCCAACGCGCCAACCGCTCGGCGTGGCTGACGTCCACCAACCCGTCGAATCGTGTGTGAAGCAGCAGCGTTGGCCCGGTGTAGCCGCCGATCTTCGCCTGGTGGTCCAGGCGTTGCTCCAACCTCCGCCAGTCGTCGGCAGTCGCGTCCACCTCATCAGGCGTCACTCGCAGCAGCAGGCGTTCCAGGGGATCGGCGATCGCGCTCTCCAGGATCAGGCCGGCGATCGACGGGAACCGCTTGACCGCCTCGAGCGCGAAGAATGAGCCCACCGAGCGGCCCATCACGACGACCTTCTCAGGCGGGCCCGCAGCTTCGATGACCGCCGCCACGTCGTCCAACATCAAGCCGAGCAGGGGTTCGCCGGTGGATCCGCCGTAGCCGCGATACTCAGCCAGCAAAAGGTCCCACCCCAGGCCGTTGATCACCCGGTCCCAGACCCCTTGCCAGTCCGCGACCACCTCACCGTTGCCGTGAAAGTGGACCACCGTGAATCCGTCCGGGTCCACGCGATGGATACCGCAAGCCAATTCTGCTCCGGCCACGGGCACAGCCAACTCAGACGACGGTGGCCTGCCGCCCGGGAAGAAGTACCGCGAGGCGATCAGGGGGTGATTCAACAAGTGGTCCATCCCGACGAGTCTAGGGTTGTCATCCGGTCGATCTGATGACGAGATGATCCAGCGATTTTGATGGATGGGCAACAAGCGTGCGGCAACCTCGCTACTGTCACGGCATCGAAACGGGCGGGGGCGCGGTTCATGGATGACACCGAAGGCCGAAAAGCGGAGCTCAGACGACGCTGGCCGTGGTTCGCCGCTGGCGGCTTGCTGTTCGCGTCGCGGCTGCAGCAGCTGTCTCTGTCCATCTCCTCTGGATTCCTTGCCGGGGGATCATGCTGGACGGGACCATTTTCGCCCGCACGGTGACGGGGGACATCCCCGAGGCATGCTTGAGGCGGATGGACGAGGGTTTCCCCCTTGTGTACTTCCCGCAGGACGTGGGGACCGTGCCGTCCGCGTCCGATGTCGGTGGCTTTGCCATGGTGTTGGCAGCGGCATCGTGGATCGTCCTGGTTCTTGGCCTCCGCCTTGGGAGGAAAGCCACATGGATCGCGCTCACCGCAGCCGTGGCGCCAACCATCTTCGCGGTTCTGAATTTGTCAGCAGCATTGATTCCCGGTGGTGGCCCTGATGCCTACATTTCGGGGTGGCTCTGGTGGTCCGTCGATGTGGTGGCTGTCGTGATGTTTTTGATTCTCTTGGGCATGAGCCACTCGCGCAGGACCCTCCTCGGCCTGGGGTTCGTCCTCTGGGGTGCCACAGCGTTCGGCATGGGCCACTTGTTCGTGGAGTTCTGCGCCATGTTGTCCTTCAGCGACTGGGATTGGGACACGCCCCCCGGGACCGGATGGATCACTGTCGCCGTCCTCGTGATCGCTGGCTCCGCCTCTTTCTGGTTCGGCGGACGACGACAAGAATCTTCGACGGTGAGTGTTGAGAAACC
>CBDTVQ010000170.1:0-5047 GCA_965364045.1 uncultured Tessaracoccus sp.
ACTTGCGTCCGTCCGAAGCAGTCCAGGCGCCGGTCTTGCCCAGCGGATTCGCCGACCAGTTTGCCCGGGGGGAAGGCAGGTAGGTGAGGGTGTTGAAGACCCAGCCGTTGTACTTGGCGCCTGAGGCGGTCCGCTTCTCGGCGTAGAGATCGGTGCTGCAGCGCACAACGGTGGAGGAGTACTTTTCGCACGTGGTTTTCCAGTACCGGCCGTTCACAAGGTGGTCTCCGGGCTGGGTGTAAACCACGTTGTCGGACGAGTTGGAGTTCGCCTTCGCGGTGAGGGGAATCAGTCCGAGTGTCGAACCGAGCAGGGCGGCCAGCAGGAGAGGCAGGATGCGCTTCATCAGTAGGAAAACCTTTGATTGGTGGTGTGCGTGCTCTGCGACAATAACCTTTTTTTCTGAGGAAACGCAAGGAGTTTCTCAGGTTGAGTGTTCGAAGTGTTCATTTCCGATCGCTGCGCAGGCCTCCCGTCGCTGCGGTTGCTGAGAAAGCTCAGCGTCTGGTCCAGGTGCGCAGAGGCGTGTCACTCGGCGTGTGAATTGCGCTCCGGCGCGTGTGGGCGTCGGGAGGGTGGCCAGTCCAGGTCGTCGCAGTCACCGAGTGGGATACGCCCGAAGGACGAGGTTGACCCGCGCGTGTGCGCGGCCACGGCAGGGCGCCGGTCAGACCTTGCGGATGGCGATGGTCTGAATGCTGTGATCCGGACCTTTGCGGAGGATGGCGGTCGCGCGATTCCGGGTGGGGGCGATGTTGAAGCGCAGGTTGGGGCCATTGACCTCATCCCACACCTCTGACGCAAAATCCCGGGCCTCTTGATCGCCCAGCGTCGTGAACTGCTTGAAGTAGCTGCGCTCGTCCTGGAACGCCGTGTCGCGCAACGCCATGAACCTCTCCAGGAACCACCGCTTGATGTCTGCCTCGTCGGCGTCAACGAACACCGAGAAGTCGAAGAAGTCGCTCACTGCGGGGCCCGAAGTGCCATCCGGCTCGATCCGGGCGGGTTGAAGCACGTTGAGGCCCTCGACGATCAGGATGTCCGGTGACTCCACCAGGATCGTCTGCGCCGGATCTATGTCATAGATGAGGTGGTTGTAGACGGGAACCTCGACGCGCGGCACGCCGGACTTCACGTCGACGACGAATTGAAGCAGTTCGCGACGGTTGTAGGACTCGGGGAATCCCTTGCGCCTGGTCAGTCCACGGCTCTCCAACTCGTCGTTGGGTAGGAGGAAACCATCAGTGGTCACGAGATCCACGCGAGGTGAACCCGGTGCGCGCCGCAACAGTTCCTGGAGGAGACGCGATGTGGTCGACTTGCCGACGGCGACAGATCCGGCAACGCCGATGACGAAGGGCGTGGGACGCACCTTGAGACGCAGGAAGTCATTGCTGTCGTCGCGCAACTGGCACGCGTTGGCCATGTAGAGGTGCAGAAGCTGTGTCAGTGGGCGATAGACCTCTGCGACGTCTGCCTGCGATGTCGGGTCGCCGAGGCCCCGCAGGCGATCAAGGGTTGCTTCATCGACGTCGATCTGCGTGGCGTCGGCCAGTGATGACCACGCGCCGCGCCGCACCACCACAAAGGGTCGGGCCACAGTTCACTCGTCTCGGTCGGGTGCGCCCAAGCATGCCAACAAGTCGAGTGCCGCATCAACTGGGCGAGAAATACGACAGACCGGGGTTGGGGCTGTGCGCTAGCGTTTCACCATGTCACCCACCGCCATTCTCTGGTTGCGCCGGGATCTGCGACTGCACGATCTTCCTGCCCTTGGTGCCGCTGCCGAACAGGGCGACGTGCTGCCGGTCTTCGTCCTCGACGAGCGGTTGCTTGCGGAATCCAGCGTCCGCACCACCTGTCTGCTGCGGGCGTTGAAGTCCGCGCAGGAGTCCTATGACGGCCACATCGTGATCCGCAAGGGCAGGGCCGAGGACGTCCTTCCGGAACTGGCCGGGGAAGTGGGAGCCCGCAGCATCCACATCTCAGGTGAATCACAGCCGTGGGGCAGGATTCGTGATCAGCGTGTTCGCAACGCACTGGGTGACGACGCGGCACTCGTGGCGACGGGCAGCCCGTATGCCGTCGACCCCGGCACCATCCTGAACCAATCCGGCAAACCCTTCCAGGTGTTCACCCCGTTTTCCAAGGCCTGGCGGGCGCACGGCTGGGCCGCTCCGGCTGTTGTCCCGAAGGGTCTTTCCTTCGCCGGCGGCGTCGACGGGATGGAGATACCGGAGCCGCCACACGTGGACGTCGAACTGCCGGAGGTGGGGGAGGAGGCCGCAGTCCAGCGCTGGTCCGATTTCCTCGATGTCATAGACGACTACGACTCGGACAGGGACTTGCCTGCCATCGATGGCACCTCCCAACTGTCGATGCATCTCAAGTTCGGCACCGTGCACCCCCGGACGCTGCTGGAAGACCTCGACCAGCGACATCCGGGGCACAAACGCTTCGCCACCGAATTGGCGTGGCGTGAGTTCTATGCAGACGTGCTCTGGCACAACCCGGAATCCGAGTGGCACGACCTCAAACCGACGCTCAGCGGGCTCAGCTACGAGGACCCTGACACGGATGAGGATGTTGCCTCCCAGTTCCGGGCGTGGCGCCAGGGTGGCACCGGTTTTCCCTTCGTCGACGCCGGGATGAGGCAGCTCGCCAGTACCGGATGGATGCACAACAGGGTCCGCATGGTGGTGGCCAGTTTCCTGACGAAGGATCTTCACATCTGGTGGCCGCACGGCGCCCGGCACTTCATGGAGCTGTTGCGAGACGGTGACCCCGCCTCAAACTCGCACGGCTGGCAGTGGACCGCCGGCACGGGAACCGACGCGTCGCCCTACTTCCGGGTGTTCAACCCGGTCACCCAGGGCCTGCGGTTCGACCCGGACGGGGTCTACGTGCGGAAGTGGGTCCCGGAGTTGCGTCACCTCGACGGCAAGCGGGCGCACGAACCGTGGAAGCATCCGGAGGGTCACGTCCACGGCTATCCGGAGCGCATCGTAGACCATGCCGAGGAGCGGGAAGTGGCGCTGGAGAGGTATCGGCAGGCAAGAAGCTGACCCGGCGAGGATGTCAAGAAGTGAGCAGTTGTGCTGTACGGTTTCCGACGTGTGCGGAATTGTGGGGTACCTCGGAAGAAGTAATGGACGCGATGTGGTGCTGGCCGGCCTGCGAAGGCTGGAGTATCGCGGGTATGACTCGGCGGGCATCGCCGTGGTCAACAGGGGAGGTGTCGAATACCGTAAAAAGGCCGGGAAGATCGCCAACCTCGCCGCCGAGTTGGACGCGAACCCGCTTCCTGAGGGCGGCACCGCCATCGGTCACACCCGATGGGCCACCCACGGCGCACCCACCGACGCCAACTCCCACCCCCACGTCGCCTTGCGGGCGGCTGTGGTGCACAACGGCATCATCGAGAATTTCGCCAGCCTCCGAAGAGAGCTGGAAAGCGACGGTGCGATCTTCACCTCCGACACGGACTCGGAGGTGTCCGCCCACCTCCTCGACAGGGAACTGCTCGCCGGTGTCGACCTGGCGCAGGCCATGCGCAATGTCGTCGCGAAACTGGAAGGCGCGTTCACGCTCGTAGCTGTGGACGGGCAGGACCCGGACCGCATCGTCGCCGCCCGACGCAATTCGCCGCTCGTGGTGGGAGTGGGGGAGAACGAGTACTTCGTGGCCTCCGACGTGGCCGCATTCATCGAGCACACCCGCGACGCCATCGAGCTGGGGCAGGACCAGGTGGTGGAGCTGACACGCGACGGTGTCCACGTCACCGGCTTCGACGGAGGCCCGGCAAAGACGCGGGAGTTCCGTATTGATTGGGACCTCGAGGCCGCGCAGAAGCAGGGCTACGACTGGTACATGCGCAAGGAGATCTTCGAGCAGCCAAAAGCGGTGGCCGACACACTGCTGGGGCGTCTCAACGAACGCGGCGAACTCATGCTCGACGAGCTGCACATCAGCCCTGAACTGCTCCGACGGGTCAACAAGATCATCATCGTGGCGTGCGGCACCGCCTTCTACGCCGGCCTCGTCGCCAAGTACGCCATCGAGCACTGGACCCGCATCCCCTGCGAGGTGGAAGTCGCCTCGGAGTTTCGTTATCGCGACCCGATCATCGACCCCATGACCCTGGTGGTGACCATCTCCCAGTCGGGCGAGACGGCCGACACCCTCATGGCCATCCGCCATGCGCGTGAACAGCAGGCCAAGGTGATCGCCATCTGCAACACCAATGGCGCCACCATCCCGCGGGAGTCCGACGCAGTCATCTACACCCACGCCGGCCCCGAGATCGGCGTCGCCTCCACCAAGGGCTTCACCACCCAGGTGGTGGCCTGCTACCTCCTCGGCCTCTACCTGGCACAGGTGCGGGGGATGAAGTACGGCGACGAGATCTCCGCCATCCTGTCGGAACTCGACACCATGCCCGATCTCATCCAGCAGGTCCTCGACAATCAGGCCCCCGTCCTGGAGTTGGCGAAGGAGCTGAAGGATGCCCCGTCGATACTGTTCCTCGGCCGTCACGTCGGTTACCCCGTCGCGTTGGAGGGGGCGCTGAAACTCAAAGAACTCGCCTACATCCATGCCGAGGGATTCGCCGCCGGTGAACTGAAGCACGGACCCATCGCGCTCGTCTCCGAGGGTCTGCCGATGTTCGTGGTGGTGCCCCCGCAAGGCCGCGATCAGCTGCGCGACAAGGTGATCTCCAATATCGCCGAGGTCCGTGCGCGTGGCGCCCGGACAATCGTGCTCGCCGAGGCTGGCGACGACGACGCCCGTGCCAACGCAGACACCTTCATCGAGCTACCCAAGGTCTCCACATTGCTGCAGCCATTGGTCTCAACCGTGCCGCTCCAGCTCTTCGCCTGCGAATTGGCCACGCTGCTGGGCCACGATGTGGACCAGCCACGCAACCTTGCGAAATCGGTCACGGTTGAGTGATGCGGCCAGCCTGAGCTGAACAGGCTTGCCCCAACTGTGCGACGTTGTGGCCCCGTCGCGCACTGGTCAACGGTTACGGGCAGCGGCCGTATTG
>CBDTVQ010000171.1:0-5033 GCA_965364045.1 uncultured Tessaracoccus sp.
TCCTCATCCACCGTGGAACGCTCCGTATCGGAGAGTCCATCGTGGCCGGCTCGGCCTACGGACGCGTTCGTGCGCTCATCAACGACAAGGGCGAGAACGTCACCGAAGCGATGCCGTCGATGCCTGTTCAGGTGCTTGGCCTCACGGCCGTGCCCGGTGCGGGTGACAACGTGCTGGTCGTCGACGATGACCGCATGGCTCGCCAGATTGCCGACAAGCGCGAATCGCGCATGCGTGCCGCAGCCCAGGCAGCCGGTTCCCGTCGCAAGACGCTGGACCAGCTGTTTGAGCAGCTCGAGAGGGGCGAGACGCAGGAACTGCTCCTCATCCTCAAGGGCGACGGCGCTGGCTCTGTGGAAGCGCTCGAGGATGCACTGTCCAAGATCGACGTCGGCGAGGAGGTGTCGCTCCGGGTCATCGATCGTGGTGTCGGTGCCATCACCGAGACCAACGTCAGCTTGGCCGCAGCCTCGAAGGCAGTCATCATCGGGTTCAACGTGCGTCCCACGTTGCACGCCCAGAAGATGGCCGACAACGAGAACGTGGACATGCGGTACTACTCCGTCATCTATTCGGCCATCGACGAGATCGAAGCAGCGCTCAAGGGCATGCTCAAGCCGATCTATGCCGAGGAGACGCGTGGCCGCATCGAGATCCGGGAAATCTTCCGCAGCTCGAAGTTCGGCAACATCGCCGGCTGCATGGTGCTTGATGGCACCATTCGCCGGAACCAGAAGGGTCGTCTGCTCCGCGATGGCGTCGTCGTCGCAGAGACTTCCATCGCTTCGCTGAAGCGGGAGAAGGATGACGCCACCGAGGTCCGTGAGGGCTTCGAGTGCGGCATGACCCTGTCCAACTTCAATGACATCCGCATCGGCGATGTCGTGGAGACCTACGAAATGGTGGAGCGCGCGCGGTCCTGACCGCAACGCTCACTGATGAGGTCCGCCAGCCCGGGCCAAGGAGGAATCATGGCAAATCCCCGTAACGCCAAGCTGGCGGACCAGATCAAGGTGATCCTGGCGACGACGATTGAGCGTCGCGTCAAGGATCCCCGCCTCGGGTTCGTGACCCTCACGGACGTTCGCCTCACCGGCGACAACCGTGAGGCCACGGCCTTCTACACCGTCCTCGGAGACGAGGACGAGCGTGCCGATACCGCCGCGGCTCTCGAAAGTGCCAAGGGCATGCTCCGCTCAACTGTCGGGGCACATCTCGGCATGAAGTTCACGCCGTCGCTGGCCTTCATACTCGATGCCACCCACGAGGTTGCCAAGAGCATGGAGGACCTGCTGGCCCGGGTCCAGTCACTGGACGCCCAGGCAGCGACGCACTCCACCGGCAAGACCCATGCCGGTGACGCGGATCCGTACCGCAAGCCGCGCGAGGAGAGCGACGACGAGTGATGCCCACCTCAGGCATCGTTGTCGTCGACAAGCCCCGTGGACTCACCTCGCACCAGGTTGTCGGCAAACTTCGCCGGCTGCTCGGGACGCGCAAGGTGGGCCATGCGGGGACCCTGGACCCGATGGCCACCGGTGTGTTGATCCTCGGCGTCAATCGGGCCACCCGCATGCTGGGTCATCTCGCGCTGCACGACAAGTCCTACCTCGCGACCATCCGGCTGGGCGAGCGCTCCAGCACCGACGACGCGGAAGGTGATGTGGAGGCCGTGGCCGACGCGTCAAACTTCTCCCGCGAAGACGTGGAGATCGCCTGCCAGCCCCTGCGCGGTGTCATCAGCCAGGTGCCGAGCAGTGTCTCGGCCATCAAGGTGAATGGCCAGCGTGCCTACAAACTCGTCCGTGAGGGACAGACGGTGGAGCTGAAGTCCCGCGAGGTGGAGGTGTCCCGGCTGGATGTCCTGGACATCCGGCCCAATGAGGGGACCCTCGATGTCGATGTGGAAGTTGCCTGCTCCAGCGGTACCTACATTCGCGCCATTGCCCGCGACCTCGGGGACTCCCTGGGGGTTGGCGGACACCTGACCGCCCTGCGACGCACCCGAATCGGTGGCTACGACCTCTCCAGCGCTGTCATTCTCGATGAAGAGGCGCCCCGGCTGATGACCATGGCTGACGCGGGACGGTTGAGTTTTCCCTGCATCGACGTCACGGAGCAGCAGGCAGCAGACATTCATGTGGGACGACGCCTCGATCTCGTCGTGCCCGCAGAGGTGACAGGAATGATCTCGCCCCGCGGAGACCTCCTTGCCCTCTACCGCCCGGATGGTGAGGGATCACGGCCGGTGTCCGTGCTGGTGCCCCCGGAAATTGAGGAATCAGCATGAGCACGGTTGTTGCCATCGGGAACTTCGACGGCGTCCACCGGGGACACCAGAGCGTGCTCAGGAAAGCGATTGCTCTCAACGATTCGCCGTTGGTGGTCATCACCTTCTGGCCGCACCCCATGTCCGTGCTACGCCCGGACAAGGCTCCCGAACTCCTGGTCGACCTCGAAACCCGCATTGAACTGCTCAAGGCTGTCGGTGCCCATGAGGTTCGGGTGGTCAACTTCACCGACGCGGTCGCGGAGCTGAGTCCGGGCGAATTCGTGGAGCGATTTGTGCTGCCACTGGATCCGATTCGTGTTGTCGTGGGTGAGAACTTCCGGTTCGGCAAGCGTGCTGCCGGAGATGTGACAGAGCTTGCCCGCCTCGGGGAGGGACACTTTGACGTCGTTCTGCTGGCCCTGGAATCCGTCAACGAGATCGTCACCTGCTCCACGTTGATCCGTGGGTCGTTGCACAAAGGTGACGTGGCAGAGGCGGCGCAACACCTTGGCCGACCATTCCTCGTGCGGGGCGTGGTGCAGATGGGAGACCAGCGTGGCCGGGAACTTGGCTATCCGACGGCGAACCTCCCTGTGCCGGTGGGCATGGCCGTGCCGGCTGATGGCGTCTATGCCGGCTGGCTCACCGCCCCCGACGGCGAGCGTCAGCCAGCGGCCATCTCGGTGGGCTCCAACCCCACCTTCAACGGTGTGGACCGCCGCGTCGAGAGCTACGTGCTGGATCGCACCGATCTTGAGCTGTACGGGGAGGAGATCCGGGTTGAGTTCATCGATCGGATCCGAGGCCAGATCAGATTCGATGGTGTCGAGGACCTCATCACCCAGATGCGTCGAGACGTTGTGGACTGCCGCCACATCCTTGGCCTCGCGGACTGAATCTGCGTTCGACGGAGCCGGTCGCGTGCGGAAAGCAGACTCAGCGCGCGGTGAGTGACTTCTTGTAGATCGCGTAGTGGGAACTGGCGCGTGACGGGTCGGGAACCTGCTCGACTTCCGGCTCTTCGACAAACAGATGCTCGCCGGTGGGGTGGTATTCAAGCGAGATGTAGAGCGGGACAGCCTTCTCGTTGTTGGGGTCAACGGCGAGGAACACGGCCGTGTGGCCGGCTTCTCGTGCCTTTTGCTCCACCCATTGCGAAAGAGCTTTGCCGGCGCCTCGTCGGCGCGCGGTGGGCGCCACGAACATGTTGCGCAGTTCGGGCGTCATCTCCGAGTTCAGGTCAAGCAGTGCGGTACCGACAAGGCCCTCGGCATCGTCGTCGAGTGCCACGGCGAAGAACATGAGCCCTTCGCGCTGCAGACGAAAATGCTCATCCACCAAACGGGGGTCCGTCTGGCCCAAGTGCTGACGGATGGCGGGAAGGTCTTCTTCGGTGGCGCTACGCACGGTGATGGACATGACATCTCCTATCTGGACCTCACGGCCGGGAGCGGCCACTGTATCGCGAGGGACGAGAAGCGACGCATCGGCCCCCTGGAACGCAAGCAGGCGATGACCTGGAATGGGCCTCCCGGGAGGGATCGTGGTAGTGTCCTCAGGTTGCCGTTTGATCGGCCACGGAAGCCCAAGAGCCCCAGATGCAACCCGCAGCGGGGCGCCGTGCAGCGAACCAAGAGGAGCCCCGCATGGAAGCTGTCAACAAGAAGCAGATCATCGAAGACTACGCGACCGTCCCGGGTGACACCGGTTCGCCTGATGTGCAGGTTGCGCTGCTGTCCGCAAGGATCAAGCACCTGACGGAGCACCTCAAAATGCACAAGCATGACCACCACTCCCGTCGTGGCCTGATGCTCATGGTTGGCCAGCGCCGCCGTCTCCTGAACTACGTCATGAAGAATGATGTTGAGCACTACCGTGAGCTCATCGCTCGTCTCGGTCTGCGTCGCTGATTCAGATCACACAACATTCGGCAGAAAAGGGCAGCCCCCGCCATCGGCGGGGCGCTGTCCTTCGCTATTTCCCAATGGCTCACGTTAGAGTCAAGAACACAACTTCATAGCAAGGCCTAATTTTTCATGCCCGCAGGGGGTCTCATCTGGTCCTCGGTAGTGGTTTTCGGGTGCCCTGATCACAAGTGTCGGGCCCCCCGCGAACCTCGATCGAAGACCGGTGGACCAAGCGGGCGATGCTGTCCGAGTCGGACAGCACACCTACCATCGAAAGGAGCCTGTCCATGGAAGGACCAGGTCTCGAATTCTCCGAAGCAATCATTGACAACGGTGCTCACGGCCGCCACGTCGTCCGGTTTGAAGCCGGACTGCTCGCGCAGCAGGCCGACGGCTCCGCCGCTGTTTACCTGGACGGCGACACCATGTTGCTCGCCGCCACCACCGCCTCCAAGAAGCCGCGCGAAAACCTCGACTTCTTCCCGCTGACGGTGGACGTCGAAGAGCGCATGTACGCCGCGGGACGCATCCCCGGCTCGTTCTTCCGTCGCGAAGGCCGTCCCGGTGAGGGCGCCATCCTGACGTGCCGCCTCATCGACCGCCCGCTGCGCCCCGCCTTCGTGAAGGGTCTGCGCAACGAGGTCCAGGTCGTCGTCGACGTCCTCTCGCTCAACCCCACCCATCTCTACGACGTGGTTGCCATCAACGCAGCCTCGATCGCCACCACGCTGGCCGGCCTGCCCTTCACGGGCCCGATCGGCGCCGTCCGCGTCGCCCTGATCGATGACGCCTGGGTGTGCTTCCCCACGGTGGAGCAGACGCAAGGCTCTGTCTTCCAGATGGTTGTTGCCGGG
>CBDTVQ010000172.1:0-5023 GCA_965364045.1 uncultured Tessaracoccus sp.
TCTTGACGCCCTCCTGCTCAGCGCCCTCCCGCTCATCGGCGTTCGCCGGCATCTGGTCCGCGGTGCGCCGGTAGACGATGACGGACTCCTCCGCCCCCAGGCGACGGGCCACCCGTGCTGCATCCATCGCCGTGTTGCCACCACCGTAGATGGCCACCCGACGGCCAATCTTGGGACGCTCCCCCGACGCGACATCGCGCAGGAAGCTGACGGCGTCCACCATCTTGGAGGCATCCATGCTGGGAATGTTCACGCGCTTGGACAGATGGGCGCCCACGGCAACGAACACCGCGTCGAAGCCGCCCGCACGTTGCGTGGCCTCAAGGTCCTTCACCGGCGAGTTCTGTCGAAAGACGATCCCCATGTCCTGCAGACGGGAGAGCTCGGCGTCCAGGACATCCCGCGGCAGCCGGTACTCCGGGATGCCGTAGCGCATCATGCCACCGGGAGCCTCGGACGAATCGTTGATCTCGACGGCATGGCCCTGACGTCGCAGATGGTAGGCAGCCGAGAGCCCCGAAGGCCCCGAACCGATAACAAGGATCCGCCGCCCCGACTCACGCCGGGGGGGATCAAATGTCCAGCCCTGCTCGATGGCCATGTCCCCGAGGTATCGCTCGACCGAGCGGATCGACACGCTCGAATCCAGGTCTCCCCGATTGCAGACCGCCTCGCACGGGTGGTAGCAGACGCGGCCGTGGATGGCCGGGAAGGGATTGTCCCTGGTCAGTTGGCGCCAGGCATTCTCGTGCTGACCCACCTTGATGAGGCGCAGCCACTCCTGGATGTTCTCGCCAGCCGGGCACCCTGCATTGCAGGGGGGCAGCAGATCCAGATAGATCGGTTTGCGTGATCTGACGGGGGCCACGCGGCCCACAGTGCGCGCCAGGTCCGGCAGCAGCGTCATGTCCTTGTGTTCGGTCATGTTCTTGTCCTCGCTCATGGCTCCGGTGCCCTCCACCTTGACTCCTACCCATCGTAGGAGGGCGTCATGGGTCCGGATGAACGGGGGTGATGTTGGGCAGTGACGTGCTCTGTTATCGTCCCCACCATGCGTCCTTCACTGAAGCCCATCGCCCTTGCGGGTGTGGCGCTGCTGGCCTCGACATCACTGGCGTCCTGCAACCCCGACGCTGAGGCCAAGGTACTGACAGTGTTTGCCGCCGCCTCACTCAACGAAGTGTTCGTGGACATCGCCGAGGACTTCGAGGCCGAGCACGACGGGGTGGAGGTGAAGTTCTCCTTTGCAGGTTCCGCCGATCTGGTCTCCCAGCTTGAGAGCGGCGCCCCTGCCCGTGTCTTCGCATCGGCGAATGAAGAGCAGATGGAGCGCGCCGTGGAGTTGGACGTGATCGCGGGTGCAGGCGTCCTGTTTGCCTCCAACACCCTCACGCTCGTCACACCCGCGGACAACCCGGCAGGCATCACATCTCTGGAGGATGCTGCGACGTCCTCGCTCGTCATCTGTGCACCACAGGTGCCCTGTGGCGCAGCCACCGAGAAGATGGCTGACCATGCCGGCATCGAACTGCAGCCGGTCAGCGAGGAGAACTCCGTCACGGATGTACTCGGAAAGGTCACCTCGGGGCAGGCCGACGCCGGCCTCGTCTACGTCACCGACGCCATCCGGGCCGGCGACAATGTCACCGTCATCGACATCCCCGAAGCTGATGCCGTCGTCAACATGTATCCCATCGCTGCCGTTGGGGCACAGGACAGGCTCGCGCAGGAATTCGTTGACTTCGTGATGTCAGACGCCGCACAGGAAAAGCTGCGCGCCGCAGGCTTCGGTTCGCCCATTGAATGACTCACCAGCGGGGAGGGTGCCCGGTTGGGCGATCATCCCGGCAGCCCTCGGCGCCCTGCTCATACTGGTTCCCATCGTCTCGATGGCCCTGCGAGTGGACTGGCCGGGGCTGCCCGCGCTGCTGACCAGTGAGAGCTCCGTCACAGCCCTCCTGCTCAGTCTGCGCACCGCTCTGGCGAGCACCGTCGTCTGCCTCGTTCTGGGTATTCCGCTGGCACTGGTCCTGGCCAGGTCCAACATCCGGGGGGTGCGGTGGCTGCGAGCACTCGTGCTCCTTCCCCTGGTGCTGCCCCCCGTCGTGGGTGGACTGGCACTGCTGGCTGCATTCGGTCGCACTGGTCTGGTGGGCCAGTATCTGGAGGCAGGCGGCCTCCGCATTGCCTTCACAACCGTGGCCGTGGTCCTGGCGCAGGTGTTCGTCTCCCTTCCCTTCCTCGTGGTGGGTCTTGAGGGGGCTCTGCGCAGCGTGGGCATCGAGTACGAGAAGGTGGCGACCACGCATGGAGCCTCCCCCACACGCACGCTGCTGCGAGTCACGCTTCCCCTGGTGGCACCCGGGCTGGTGTCCGGCACGGTGCTTGCCTTCGCCCGTGCCCTCGGCGAGTTCGGCGCCACCCTGACATTCGCCGGTTCCCTACAGGGCACAACCCGCACGCTCCCCCTCGAGATCTATCTGCAACGCGAGGTGGACCCGGATCAGGCACTCGCCCTGTCATTGCTCCTGATCGTCGTCGCACTCACCGTTGTGGCGCTCGTGCACAACAATCCCCACACCTCCCCGCACAGTGTCCGCCGCGCGCGTCGCAGGCCACCACCCCTGGTGAACACCCCACCATCCACACCCACCCCCTCCACCGCCACACAGGCGGGGACACTCCGATGGCGTGGGACGCTGGACGCGAGAGGTCATGCAACAGAGATTGTGGTTGAGCCCGGCCAGACGGTCGCCGTCATCGGCGCAAACGGTGCCGGCAAGAGCACCCTCATGGGTTTGCTCTCCGGGCTGCTGCAGCCGGATGAGGGCCGATTGACCATCGGCGACGACGTCCTCACGGACACGGAGACCGGCACGGTGGTGCCTCCGCACAAACGTCGCGTTGTACTTCTCGGCCAGCGGCCACTGCTGTTTCCCCACCTTGACGTGCAGGGCAACGCCGAATTCGGCCCCCGCGCCAGCGGCGAGGACGAGCCCGCGGCGATCGCCACGCGTGCGTTGCAGGCAGCAGGTGCTCAGGGTTGGGCACAACACCCGTCGACGGCCCTGTCCGGTGGGCAGGCGTCACGGGTCGCACTGGCCCGCGCGCTCGCCTGCAACCCTCGCGCCCTGCTGCTCGACGAACCCTTCGCCGCACTCGACGTGGCCAGCGCGCCGTCGGCTCGGGCAGCCGTCTCCACCGCCGTGCGCGGGACGCGGTGCCCCACCGTGCTGGTAACCCATGACCTGCTGGACGTACTCGCACTCGCCGACCGCGTCGTGGTCCTGGAAGCCGGTCACATCGTGGAGGCCGGCAGTGTTGCCGACGTACTGACCGCCCCAAGGAGTTCATTCGCCGCAGAACTTGCCGGCGTCAACGTCATGCACGGCGTCCTCCAGTCCGAGGGGTCTCTCTCCGTGCAGGGAGGTGCCCTGGTGAGCGGGCAGCAGAAGGCCGTCGCACCCGTGGGTGCGACGGCCTTTGCAGTGTTTGCTCCCAGCAGCGTCGCAATATTCCTGGAGCCACCTCACGGCAGCCCCCGCAACGTCTGGCCTGCCACTGTGACGTCCCTGACCGACCAGGGCGGCACCATCCGGGTTCAGGTGTCGATGCCGGCGGGGCCCCGGCTGGGCGCAGACCTGACAGCGGCGGCCGTGGCGGAGTTGGGCCTACGCCCCGAAACCGACGTATGGGCTGTCGTGAAGGCGACTGAAGTCGCGATCCACCCTTCGAAACGCCCAGCCACCGCGGGTCACGTCCACCCAAGAGCCGGGGCTGCTGAGGACAGGTGAGCTTGACGGCAGGTCAGCCCTGCGCCTTCTCCTTCAGCAGTGAGTCAATGTCCAGATCCTTGATCTGGCCAATGACCTCGTCAAGCTGCTTCCCGTTCAACAGGCCGGACTGACGGAACACGAGGTTGCCGCGCCGAAATCCCATGATGGTGGGGATTGACTGGATCTCCAGTGCACCCGCGAGCTCTTGGTTCTCCTCCGTGTCGACCTTCGCGAAGGTGACGTCCTCATTGCGGGTGGAGGCCTCTTCGTAGATCGGTCCGAAACGCTTGCAGGGGCCACACCATTCGGCCCAGAAGTCGATGAGGACAACTTCGTTGTCCTCAATGGTGCTGGCGAAGTTGTCCTTGTTCAGTGCAGTGGTTGCCACAGCGATTGATCCTTCACGTCTAGGGGTCATGTCTCGTCATGCAACAACCCCGCAAGCGAGCAGATTATTCCCGCGCCCTCTACTTGATGGCGACGATCCTGCGCATCGGCAGCGGAACCCGCACAGGATCCTTTTCGGCGCGGGAGGCGAGGAAGTTGATGGCACTCGCGGCACGAGCCCTGTCCCCTGCAGGTCGTAGCCCACCGATGAGCAGTTCGGCGTCTGCGCGATTGCGTACCTCGAAGTGGTGACGCCCCCTGGAGTCCTCCATCTTGGTCAGCCCGACGGCACCCAGCATGGTCTTGGCCCGGAACTCAACGGTGCCGGGAAGATGCGGACTCACCCGCAAGTACGCTCCGAGTTGGCTGGCGATGCGGACATCCTCCATGCTCATCGGACGAAGCGATGGTGTCAGACCGGCGAAGACCCCTCCCGGCCGCAGCACACGCGCCACCTCTGCGAGGAACACCGTCCGATCATCGGCAAGCCCCAGGCCCAAACTGGTCGCGACGGCGTCAAAGGAGCCATCAGCGAAGGGCAAGTGCAATGGATCAGCCTGCACCAATGGACGACCATCATCCTCAGCACGCAGGCAGGACTCGGTTTCGTCCACGCTCACGACGAGTCTGCCAGGGCTCGCGAGGCGCGCGCCCAGACCGCTGGCACCACACGACAGGTCCAGCACCAGATGAGCTGAGGAGGACACGGCGCGGGCCAACCACTCGTACGGGGTGTGGTCACCGCCAAAGGTCCTCTGCAGCACCTGATCCACGGCCCTGGGTCGGCCAGGGCCGAACCATCGATGCTCCGATCCCGTCACGCTTCACCGTCCTCGACGAAGAGAAGCTCCGATGCAGCA
>CBDTVQ010000173.1:0-4966 GCA_965364045.1 uncultured Tessaracoccus sp.
GGTTCTCGACGCGGCGGCGGCCGCATGGCCATCGGCGGAGGGGTGGGTGGCGTCGTCGTGCTGGTGCTGGTGCTGCTCTTCGGTGACAATCTGGGAATCAGCGTCAACGACCTCATGGGTCCAGAACAGCCCGGCCAGAACTCACGGAGCGTGCAGGATGACAGCCTTTGCAAGGACGGCGTGGATATCAAGGCCAACCCCGAGTGCAGATGGAACGCGTACGCCTCGGCCACCGAGAGGTACTGGCGCACCGTCGTGGAAGGCTACGAGAGTGCACCCATGCAGATCTTCAGTGGCCAGGTCTCGACCGCATGTGGCACCGGTTCGTCTGAGATGGGGCCCTTCTACTGTCCGGGCGATGCCGTGGTGTACCTGGACACACAGTTCACCGAGAAGCTCCTCACCAACCTGGGAGCTGAGGGTGGCGATGCCGCGGAGGCCTACGTCGTGGCGCACGAGTACGGACATCACATCTCCAACCTCACGGGACAGATGCAGGAAGCCAGGGCAGGCGGAAACGACACGGGCCCCAGCTCCAATCAGGTGAGGTTGGAGCTGCAGGCCGATTGCTACGCAGGAGTCTTCTTTGCCAACACGGTGGCCGACGTTGATTCCCCCATCAAAACGGTCACCAGCGATGATCTGGTACGCGTCGCCGACGCCGCCAGTGCAGTGGGGGATGACCACATCCAGGAGCAGGGCAGCGGACGGGTGGTGCCGGAGAGCTGGACCCATGGCTCCTCGGACATGCGCCAGCGTTGGGTAGCCAAGGGCTTCGACACCGGAGACCCGAATGTGTGCGACACCTTTGCCACCGACGATCTCTGACTCTCTGTTGCGCCGCCAACGTCAGCGCAGTTGGGCGGTCAGGTCCCTGCCCTGAAGATCCGAGTGATACGTCTCCCCGTCACACTGATACGTGACCACCGGTTGGACGCGGTCAAAGCGGTTGTCGATTTCGACGGCGCAGCCCTCCCCGGTGTTGTGTGAGGCAGCGGTCTGGGCAAGAGCAGCGGGATCCACCATTCCGGGATCAAAGGTCGCCAGGGCGGAGGTCCCGGTGCGCTGGGAGTAATACGTGGGTCGGTTGGACATGCGTGCGCGACGCTCCGTCGCCTCATCGTCCGCCGGGAGTTCGGACCAGTAGCCCAGCTGAGCGTTGAAACCAACGGAATACACCCGGCGGGCGCCCTCCGTGACGGCCTCGATGCCCTCCCGGATGTCCGCGACCGACGTGGTACCGAGGCTGCGGAAAACCGATCCATCCGGCCGGAAGAAGATGGTGGCGGATTCCGGGGTGGTGGTGACGCTCATCAACACTTGTCCGGGACGGTACTCCACCACCTGCAGGTTCTGACCGCTGCTTGATGTGCCCAGCAGTGCCGCGTTGTCGAAGATGAGGTGAACGTTATCCAGAGCAAAATCGGTGGGCCAGAAGATGGTCTGGCGGAGGTACTGGACGTCGGTCTCGGCGGGTTCAATGATCCCCTCGCGCCATCGGTAGCCGCGCGCGGCCAGATCCCTGTCGAGGACGACCAGCGTCACCTCGTCCTCAGAGACATCCAGCTTGAGCGCGGGCCGGAGGCCGGAGAGCTCGTGCAGCTTCGCCACCACCGTTGCTGCGCCACCGTCGATGAGCGGTGTGGCGATGTCGAATGTGACGGGCAGCGACGGCGTCGGATCGGGAGTACGGGTCGCGCTCCTGCTGGGCTCCATGCTGGAACGGACGGAACTTGGTGAGGCCGTGCCGGGCGTTGGGGCAACTGTTGTCACGGGCACGCTCGCTGACGGCGTGGGAGTGGGAGTGGGGTCGACAGCAGGGACACATCCCACGAGCAACAGCACCCCAAGGAGGGTGGCTGCTGGCCGGAGATGGTTCATGGCCACAAGGGTACTTTGCGCGGCACCCACAGCAGACCAACGCTTTGGACTGGTTCCCGCGGTTGGCCATGGCCGGCTGACGGAGGTCGTCGGTAGAATGATCCGCAATCATCGGTGGCAGCACCAAGGAGGCGGACAATGGCCGCGAGGTTTCTGGTGTCATACCCCTGTCAGGACGCGTGCTGCGAGGTCATGACGGAGCACACAGTGGAGGGTGCCCCGGTGTACCGCTGTCCTGGTTGTGACTCGGAATGGATCGAGTTGGGTGAGCGGACCGCGGTGAAGGATGCCCTCCCGAAGAATTCCTCAGTCGGTTCCGACGTCGTGGACGAGGCAGTGCCGCCACGACTCCCCGGGAGTGAATGACCGGAGCACGGGATGCCCGGTGGATTCGAAGTGCTCGCGCGCATTGTGCAACTCTGATTCGCACCCGATGTGACCGCATGTCAGGCACAGCGCCAGATCCTCGGGCCGCCGCGGAAGTCCGACGCGCTTGGCCACAGCTGTCGAGGCGACTGCATCAGGCGGCGCCACCACAGCTCCCAGCGCCACACCGATGGGCAGCGGCAGGTCCAGCAGCGCCGATGCCACCACGCCGACAGCCAAAGCTGTCGCGAAGACGAGGCCGATGGAGAGCCATCCGATGGTTGCGATGTTGCGGCGGAAATCGATGAGGGATGTGTTGAGGGCGGCCGCGTGCAGGAGTGGGGGCAATATCCACAGCAGAATGAATTCAGGTTGCAGGCGGGGCACCTCGATGAAGGGCAGGAACGATGCGCCCAGACCTACGGACATGAGCAGCAGTGGCGCGGACACGTGCAGCCACTGCGCCAGTCGTGAGACCACCAGCATGGCCAACACGAAGATTGTGCCGCCGATCAAAACATCCATGCTCGTCAAGGGTCCTGTCAGCCGGGAAGTGATGCAGGCGGGGCCGAAGCAGTCACGCGATGATGTTACACAGAACGATCAGGTATTCGGAGCCGCTCAAGAGGCTGCCTCGTGACTTCAGCAATGAGCTCGAAGTCCTTGTCCATATGGAGCACCACGAGATCATCCAGTTCGGCGATGGCGGCGATGAGGAGATCGGGCACAGACGGGGCTCGATGATGACCGCGTCCTGCGAGGAGGCCCTGTACGTTGACTGCTCGTTGTTCCATCGTGGGCGTCAGAGTGGCCACCGGCATCAGAGCGATGGGCGGGTGTTCAACTCGATCCTTCCAATCGGCTTCGGTCCGTGCCGAGTATCCCACTTCGAGGACCGTCGCCGTGGCGACGTGGACAAGACCGCGCTGGATGCGTTCGATCCATTCGTCTGCGTCAGTACTCAAAGACAGGCGAGCGAGCGCAGACTTGTCGATGAGCCAAGAACGGGCGGTCATGACCACGCGTCGCGCATCACATCGTCGTCCGCGAGGTCGGCGAACTTGGCGAGCTGACCGACGGAAAGCTGACCAGGCTTCCTCGATGCGTCCTTTGCGATCTGTCGACGGAGGTACTCGCCGCGTGACAGTCCGAGGGCCACAGCGCGCTCGTCAATGCGTGCCAACTCATCTTCCGGCACATTGCGAATGAGTACGTCGGTCATCCTCACCACCTCCGATAGCCAAAGATATCACGCAGGGCTGGTGGCATGGTCTGATCAATTGCAGGCCACGCCCGTGGCGTGCACGGGGCAGTAGCCGCTGGGGTTCTTGTCCAGGTACTGCTGGTGTTCCTTCTCCGCGTAGAAGAAGGGGAGGTCAGGGGTGATCTCCGTGGTGATCTCGCCGAAGCCGGCGTCCGTCATGCGCTTCTGGTACTCATCGCGGGACTGTTCGGCCGCCTTCAGTTGTGCGTCATTGGTGGGGAAGATGGCCGAGCGGTACTCGGTGCCCACGTCGTTGCCCTGGCGAGCGCCCTGCGTCGGGTCATGGTTCTCCCAGAACACGGCGAGGAGATCGTTGTAGCTGACTTTCGAGGGGTCGAAGACCACGCGCACCGTCTCGGCGTGGCCGGTCCGGCCACCGCACGATTCGCGGTAGGTGGGGTTGGGAGTGAAGCCGCCCATGAAGCCCACAGCGGTGTTGAGGACGCCGTCGGTCCGCCAGAAGAGGCGCTCCTCGCCCCAGTAGCAACCCATGGCGAAGTAGGTCACCTCACAGCCCGCGGGGACCTCGTCGAGAGGTAGTCCGAGGATCGTGTGACGCGGAATGGGGTCCAGGATCGGGGTGTCCCTGCCGGGCAGGGCATTGTCCTTCTCCACCATCTGCGGCTTGAGTGACTTCTTGATCCATCCCATGACGTCGATATCCATGGTTACAAGTCTAGGCAGCCGTGCAACAGGCTCGCTCGAGCCTCAGTCGAGACACCAGTCGATGGGTGTCGCTCCCTGCTCCAGCAGTGCTGCGTTCACGCGGCTGAACGGCCTGCTGCCGAAGAAGCCGTAGCGTGCTGACAGCGGGGAGGGGTGGGGGCTGCAGATGGCCGGAACGTCTGCCAGCAGGGGGAGGCAGGTCTGTGCGTCGCGGCCCCACAACACGGCCACCAGTGGGCCTCCCCGGGCGGTGAGGGCTGCGATCGCAGCGGCCGTCACCTCTTCCCATCCCCTGCGACGGTGCGAGCCGGTGACTCCGGGCTGGACGGTGAGGACGCGGTTCAACGAGAGCACGCCTTGCTCAAACCATGGGGTGAGATCACCGTGCTCCGCGGGTGGGATCCCGAGGTCCGATTCCAGTTCCGCATAGATGTTCCTCAGGCTGCGGGGCAGGGGGCGCACGTCGCGGGCCGCAGAGAAGGCCAGCCCCACCGAATGCCCCGGGGTGGGGTAGGGGTCCTGTCCAACGATGAGCACCCGGACATCGGCCATCGGCTTGGTGAATGCGCGCAGGACGTTCTCGGGAGCGGGCAGATAGCCGCGGCCAGCAGTGATCTCCGACCGGAGGAAATCACCGATGCGGTGGATCGTCGGCTCAACCTCGGCAAGGGCGTTCGCCCAGTCCGGCGCAACGAGCTCAGAGAGAGGCTGGGACATGGATCGAGCTTCCCACATGCACGAGGTGGTTTCGATAGTGGGAATGACTGTTGCCAAAATGGAAACTGAGGT
>CBDTVQ010000174.1:0-4954 GCA_965364045.1 uncultured Tessaracoccus sp.
CCACCACGGAGAACCCGTCGTTCTCCGTGATCTCGCCCCTGCTGTCGCGATCCCTGCTGCTGCGGCTCAAACCCCTCATAGCCAGCGACATCGGGGACCTCATCGATCGCGCCGTCACGGACGAGCGCGGGCTTGCCGCAGCCGTGACACTCAGCGACGATGCCAGGGACGATCTTGTCCGCATGGCCCAGGGCGATGCGCGCCGGGCCCTGACATTCCTGGAGGAGGCGGGCGCCGGAGCCGTCGCCCTTGAATCGCCGGAGATCACGCCGGAGATCCTGGCGCAGGCCGTGGATCGCGCAGCCGTGCGCTATGACAGAGCTGGCGATCAGCACTACGACATCATCAGCGCCTTCATCAAATCCATTCGCGGTTCCGACGTCGACGCCTCGCTGCACTACCTCGCGCGGATGCTGGAGGCGGGGGAGGATCCCCGTTTCATCGCGCGAAGACTCATGATCTCCGCCTCCGAGGACATCGGCATGGCCTCCTCCTCGGTGCTGCAGACCTGCGTTGCTGCGGCCCAGGCCGTGCAACTCCTTGGCATGCCGGAGGCGCGCCTCACACTGGCCCATGCGACGGTGGCCGCCGCCGCGGCACCGAAGAGCAATGCTGCCTATCTCGCCATGGACGCGGCCATCGCCGACGTCCGGGCGGGCAAGGGCGGCGACGTGCCGGGCCATCTGCGGGACGCGCACTACGCAGGCGCGGAATCCCTCGGCCATGGCAAGGGGTATCGCTATCCGCACGACTTCCCCCATTCACTGGTGGCACAGGACTACCTCCCAGAGGATCTGCGCGGTGCCCGCTACTACCAACCCACTGACCATGGCCAAGAAGCCGCGGTGCAGACACGACTCGCGTGGGCCGCGGAACAGGTGAGGGAAGAGACACCCCCCGTCGGCTAGAGTTGCGCCGAATCATTTTCTTTACCTGGAGGCTTCTCAATGGATGTGACCCTTGGACAGGTGGCCGGTCTGGTCGCTGCGATCGCTTTGTGTGCGCTGGTGGCCTTCTGCGCCGTGCCCCTGCTGAAACTCGGACGAGTTCTGGAGGAGACGAGGCTCGCAGTGCGGGACATCGGCCACAACTCCGTTCCCATCCTGCAGGAACTCAAGGGAACAGTGGAGGCGACCAACGACGAGATCGCCAAGATCAGTCTGGTCACCGAGGATGTCTCCAAGGTCTCCGGTCATGCGACGGTGGTCAGTGAGAACGCTGCGCAGATGTCGCAGCTGTTCGCGGCAACCCTCGGCGGGCCAATGGTCAAAACGGCTGCCTTCACCTATGGCGTGCGGAGTGCGCTGAAGGGACGCCGGAAGAAGTGAAGAAGATCTTCTGGATGGTGGTGGGCGCTGCGCTGGCCATGTTTCTCGTCACGCGTGGACGCGCCCTGCTCCGTCGTCTGACCCCTCAGGGGATCGCCGAACGGGTGGAGCGTCGAGGAAACGAAGCGGCCACAGGACTGGGCGATTTCTACGCCACCTTCAAGGCAGCGAGTCAGACCCGTGAGGCCGAACTCCGGCGAGAACTCAACATCGAAGCTTCCTGAAGTACTTCAGCCACACCCGACACACCGAGGGGTATCCACAGCTATGAAGACCTCCGACATCCGGAGCAGTTTCATCGACTTCTTCGCAAGCCGAGACCATGTCGTGGTGCCGAGCAGCTCCTTGCTGTACAACGACCCGACGCTGCTGTTCGTCAATGCCGGGATGGTGCCGTTCAAGCCCTACTTCCTGGGCGATGAACCGGCTCCCTTCAAGCGGGCCGTCTCCGTGCAGAAGTGCGTGCGGACCCTGGACATTGACGAGGTGGGGCTCACCACCCGTCACGGCACGTTCTTCCAGATGAACGGCAACTTCTCGTTCGGGGACTACTTCAAGGAAGAGGCGATCGCCTACGCCTTCGAGCTGGTCACCGGCAGCATCGCCGAGGGAAACTGGGGCTTCGACGCCGACAAGGTGTGGGTGACAGCGCTCCATGGCGACACCGAAACAATCGACCTGTGGCGGCGCGTGGGAATCCCCCGCGAGCACATTCAGGAACGTGGCTTGAAGGACAACTACTGGAACATGGGCGTTCCCGGTCCGGGTGGTCCCTGCTCAGAGATCTACATCGATCGAGGCCCGGCTTTCGGCCGCGACGGTGGCCCCGAGGCGGACGAGGACCGGTTCCTGGAAATCTGGAACCTCGTGTTCCAGACTGATGAGCTCTCCGCCGTCCGCGCCAAGGACGACTTTGACATCGCCCGTCCGCTCGCGACGCGCAACATCGACACCGGCTCTGGCCTGGAGCGCACGGCACTGCTCCTCCAGGGCGTGAACAACCTGTACGAGATTGATGAGGTGTTTCCCGTCATCGAGCGGGCCTCGGAGCTTTCGGGGCGCCGCTACGGCGCCGACCCCGCTGACGACGTCCGGTTCCGCATCGTTGCGGACCACGTCCGCAGCTCCCTGATGCTCATGACAGACGGCGTCACCCCGGGAAACGAAGCCCGCGGATACGTCCTGCGGCGTCTTCTGCGACGCAGCATCCGCGCCATGCGACTCCTTGGCGTGGGGGACAGGGTGCTCGGGGAACTGCTTCCCGTCAGCCGTGAAGCCATGCACACCTCCTACCCCGAGATCGACCGGGCCTGGGACCGCATCGCCGATGCGGCCAGCACCGAGGAGGACTCCTTCCGACGGACGCTGGCCTCGGGCACCGTCATCCTCGACACCGCTGCCAGCCGGGCCAGGGCGGCCGGCGAGACCTCGCTGCCCGCCGAACAGGCCTTCCAGCTCCACGACACCTACGGCTTCCCCATCGACCTCACCATGGAGATGGCGGCCGAGCAGGGCCTGGCAGTTGATCGTGACAAGTTCAACGCTCTGATGACTGAGCAGAAGGAGCGCGCCCGCGCCGACGCCAAGTCCAAGAAGGGCGGCGGTGCCAGCACCGAGGCCTATCGGCGGGTCCGCGAGGCCGGCGAGGTGCCGTTCCTCGGCTACAAGGACCTGGACATCGAGACCCACGTCACCGGCATCATCGCCGACGGTGCAGTGGCTGACAGCGCCAGCGACGGCGAGGTCGTGGAGGTGGTGCTGGCCGAGACACCGTTCTATGCCGAGGCCGGTGGCCAGGACGCTGACCGGGGCACCATCTCCGGAGATGGGTACTCGCTCGAGATCCTTGACGTGCAGCGTCCCATCCCCGGGTTGGCCGTGCATCGCGTGCGGGTGCTCGGTGAGCTGGGCAAGGGAGCGCATGCGCGCGCCGTCGTCGATGCTGGCGCCCGACGTGGCTCCTGCCAGGCGCACACCGCCACCCACATCGTCCACGCCGCTCTGCGCGAACTCGTGGGGCCCAGCGCCACCCAGGCCGGCTCATACAACAAGCCCGGCTACATGCGCTTCGACTACTCTGCGCCGCACGGCATGTCCGCCGCCCTGCGCCAGGAGGTGGAGGAGCGTGCCAACCACGCCATTGTCGATTCCTTCGACGTGACATCGGCCACCATGAAGCTCGAGGACGCACTGGAGATGGGCGCCATGGCCATGTTCGGCGAGAAGTATCCGCCGCTGGTGCGCATGGTGGAACTCGCCGGGCCCTGGTCACGTGAACTCTGCGCAGGCACGCACGTGCCCAACACGAGCCAGATCGGCGTCCTCAATCTCCTCGGGGAGCAGTCCATCGGCTCGGGCGTCCGACGGGTCGAGGCACTTGTGGCCGCCGATGCCTTCCAGCGTTTCGCAGCCGAACGCTCACTGGTGAACACCCTCACCGAGACGCTGCGTGTGCAGCCGGACCAGCTGGTACCCCGCGTCGAGAAGCTGATTGCCCAGCTGAAGGATGCGGAGAAGCAGCTCGCTGCAGTGCACGCTGCCGAACTGCGGGCAGATGCTGGCAGGCTCACCAGCCAGGCCCGCGACATTGCCGGCGTGCAATTCCTCGGCGTGGAACTCAGCGGTGTCTCCGGCGGAGACCTTCGTGCCCTGGCCACCGATCTGCGGGACAAGTTGGGGAATGCGCCCGCCGTCGTCGCCCTCATGGGGGGATCTGAGGGCAAGGCCGCGGCCGTCGTCGCCACCAACGATGCTGCCCGCGGACTCGGGATCAAGGCAGGCAAACTCATCGCCACGGCCGCCGCGGCACTGGGCGGCAAGGGTGGTGGCCGCGACGACATGGCGCAGGGCGGCGGAACCATGCCGGAGGCCGCACCAGCGGCACTGGCCGCCATCGAAGCGACGCTGGTTGATCGTGGGTGATGCTCCGGGGGGAGGTCGCCTGGCCATCGATTGGGGCAAGGCCCGTATCGGTGTGGCCGCGTCCAACCGTGGCACAACGTTGGCCTTCCCCGTGGAGACGGTTCCGGCAGGCGTACAGGAACTGCAGCGAATCGTCGCCCTGGTGGCCGAATACGAACCGGGTGCCATCTACGTGGGGCTGCCGCTGACGCTGAAGGGTGAACGCAGGCAGGCGGCGGAGTTCACCACTGCAAAGGCGGTGGAGCTCGCGACGCTCGTCGCGCCCCTGCCCGTGAGACTCATCGACGAACGCATGAGTACGGCGTCGGCATCTCGTACTCTTACGGGAGCCGGACACCGGATCAAGCAACAGCGGCGCATCATCGACCAGGCAGCAGCAGTGGAAATCCTGCAACGGGCCATCGAGTGGGAGACGCGCACCGCGTCGCTCGCCGGTGAACCCGTCGAAGAAGGAGAAGCATCGTGAGCCCAGCATTCGTCGACAACGACGGCAAGTTCAACTGGCGCAAAGTGGGCTACCACGCCCGCAGCGCCTTCGCTGTGTTGCTTTCGATAGCGGTGCTGGCCGGCGGCGGGTACTTCGTGGTTCAGAAGGTCAGCGAAGCCTGGACGGCGTTTCGCACCGAGGATGACTACGCCGGCGATGGTGTCAACGAGATCACCGTCACCGTCCCGCCCGGCGCCACGGTGACTCAGATTGGCGA
>CBDTVQ010000175.1:0-4941 GCA_965364045.1 uncultured Tessaracoccus sp.
CGCTGGGTGCCCCACCAGCCACCGCGACAGTGACAGGGGCGTCACTGATATTGGTGAACGTCACCGACTCCGTCGGACTGTTGCCGATCGGAACGTCACCAAAGCTCACCGCAGCCGTACTGGCCTCCAGCACTGCAGGTCCTGCTGCAGTTGCTGCGGGAACCACACCAGTAACGAGGGTCGCGACCAGCAAGGCAAAGGACACTCCCAGCGCTATGAACTTGGAGCGCAGATGGCCTGGGTTGCCTCCGCGGGTCAGGTACGCAGACTTCGACCCTTGGGGTTCACTCATGGAGTCCTCTTTCCGGAAGCGCGCGCTTCCGTACACCGAATACACCCGACGCTGGGCATGACAGGAAGATCGTGGAACTCTAGCACCAAATATTGAGCCCCGGACGGCGCATCGGCCACCCGTATGGGACGACTCCACCGCGAAGGTTTCGAGCGCGGCCATTCTCGACTTGGAAAGGCAATGACCTCCGCCTCTGACTGCCTCCGGCATCGAAGCGGTGATCTGAACGCCCGGGCCCGACGCCGGGTCCCAGACTGCACATTGGTGCGTTTGGGCCCGGCCCGACACGTTCGTTCGTAGTCTTGTTCACAGTTCGAACAATGGCGTGGCGGACAGCAGCATGACCAGGAGGACCCAGTGAGAACGATTGACACCGATGTCGTTGTGATCGGCGGCGGCGCGACGGGCGCCGGAGTGGTTCGCGACGTTGCCATGCGCGGCTACCGCACAGTCCTCTTGGACCGAGCTGATCTGGCCCAGGGCACCACTGGCCGCTACCACGGGCTGTTACATTCCGGCGGTCGCTACGTGGTCAGCGATCCGAGGTCCGCCACCGAATGCGCGGAGGAGAACATCATTCTCACCCGCATCCACGCAGACGCCGTGGAAACCACCGGTGGCCTGTTCGTCTCCACCCCGGGCGACGACCCGGAGTTCCCGGACCGCTTCCTCGCAGGCGCGACGGCGTCGAAAGTCCCCGCCCAGGAGATCTCCGTCGCCCAGGCGTTGCGCCAGGAACCCCGGCTGAATCCGGGCATCTTTCGTGCGATCGCCGTCGAGGACGGTGCTGTCGACGGGTGGCAGATGACTTGGGGCGCCGCGAACTCGGCGAAGGCCTACGGCGCGCAGATCCTGCCGTACCACGAGGTGACCGGCATCGACCGCGACGGCGATCAGGTGCGCCGAGTACGCGCCCACGACCGCAAGAACGGCGAGGACGTCAACATTGACTGCACCTTCGTCATCAACGCCGGCGGCCCCTGGTCGGGCGAGATCGCAGCCATGGCCGGCTGCCACGACGTGGAGGTGGTGCCCGGGCGCGGCATCATGATCGCGATGAACCACCGGCTGGTGAACACCGTCGTCAACCGCTGCATCTACCCCACCGACGGCGACATCCTCGTCCCCGTGCACACCGTCAGCATCATCGGCACCACCGACGTCAAGGCCTCCGACGCGGACAACCTCCGCATCCCGGCCGACGAGGTGCAGGACATGTTGGATTCCGGCGAAGCACTGATCCCCGGTTTCAGGCAGGCCCGGGCCGTGCACGCCTGGGCCGGCGCCCGGCCGCTGGTCAAGGACACCCGGGTCTCGGCCACCGACACCCGCCACATGAGCCGCGGCATGAGCATCCTCGACCACCACGAGCGCGACGGCCTCAAGGGCCTGCTGACCATCACCGGCGGCAAGCTCACCACCTACCGCCTGATGGCCGAGAACATCGTCGACGAGATGTGTGAGCAACTCGGCGACACCCGCCCCTGCCGCACCGCCGAGGAGGCCGTGCCCAAGTCCGAATCGGGCAAGACCTACGTGGTCACCCACCGCCTGGAGGAGCGGGAGGCGGACCGCATGGAGGATCAGATCATCTGCGAGTGCGAGCTGATGAGCCGCAAGTCCTACCTCGAGGAGATGCACAACCGGCCCAGCGCGAACTTCGACGACATCCGCCGCCTCACCCGGCTGGGCATGGGCCCATGCCAGGGCGGCTTCTGCTCGTCACGCGCAGCGGGGCTGGCCCTGCACGAAGGCCTCGTCGACGTCGAGCGTGCGAGCGGCTTGATGGAACTGTTCCTGAAGAACCGATGGATTGGGCTGTGGCCCATCCTCTATGGCGCCCAGGTGCGACAAACGGCGCTGGACCAGTGGATCTTCTCCGGCACCCTCGACATCGAACATCTCCCCGAACCCGAGCAGGCGGTGCTGTGATGACCCCCCAATCCCGAGCAGTTGTGGTGGGGGCCGGCATGTCCGGCCTCATCAGCGCCATCAGGCTGCGCCAAGCCGGCATGGACGTGACGCTGGTGACCAAGGGCATCGGCGGGATCCAGCTCGGTCAGGGCACCGTCGACGTGCTGGGCTACGTCCCGGAACGCGTCCTGGAGGATCCGCTGGCGGCGGTGACCGCCTACGGGCTGACCCACCCCCACCACCCCTACGCCACCCTCAGCGCCGACGACGTGCGCGCCGGCGCAGAATTCCTGCGGGAGCTGCTGCCGGACATTTTCGTGGGCGACCTCAGCCGCAACTATCTGCTGCCCACCGCGATTGGGGCGCTGCGGCCGACGGCGCTCCCCCAGGCCAGCATGGTCGAGGGGGAATGCACGCCGAACAAGAAGATGGTCTTCGTGGGGCTGCGCCAGCTCAAGGACTTCTGGCCCGAACTCATCGCCGGGAACGTGGCACGCACCGAACTCCCCGGCGGCGGGCGCGTGAGCACCCGCGCCGCGTGGCTGGACCTCCCTGCCCGTCCCAACGAGGTGGATTCCACTCCCCTCTACTACGCACGGGCCATGGATGATCCCGCCTATCGGAAGCGATTCGTCGAGGCACTGAAGCGCGTCATTGAGCCCGGCGAAACAGTCGGACTGCCGGGCGTGCTCGGGCTGGCGGACCCTGGCGCGTTCGCCGACATCACCGCCCAGCTGGGCCAGCCTGTCTTCGAGATCTCGACCATCCCCCCGTCGGTGCCCGGCATGCGCATCAACGACGCGCTCACCTGGATCGCCAAGAGGGCCCGCGTGAAGATCGTGCTGGGCAGCCCGGTGCTGCGTGCCAACAGCGACGGCAAGCGCATCACGTCTCTGACGGTGGGCACCACGGGCCGCCCCACCGATTACGCCGCCGAGCACTTCGTGTTCGCCCCGGGCGGTTTCGAGTCCGGCGGCATCGAGCTGGACTCGTACATGAAGGTGAGCGAGCCGACGCTCGGGTTGCCACTGTGGAAACCCGAGGGAGATCTGGTGCTGGCAGACCACAGCGCGGAGCAGCCACTGTTCAGCGTCGGCGTCCGATTCGATCCTGATATGCGGGTACTCGACGCCTCCGGCGAGGTGGTCCACGAGAACCTGCACGTGGCTGGCGGCATCCTGGCCGGCGCGTCGCGCTGGCGGGAGAAGTCGGGAGATGGCATTGCGCTGGCCGGTGCCGTACGCGCTGCCGACGCGATCCTTGAATCCGCGCATAACCTGGAGGGAGCACACCATGCCTGAGCCACTCGAATTCCCGAAGGCGATGCTGACGCGAGCCACGCTGGACGCCTGCATCAAGTGCACCATCTGCGAGACGGCCTGCCCGGTCTCCGCGGTGACGCCGCTGTTCCCCGGCCCCAAGTTCGTGGGGCCCCAGGCCGAAAGGTTCCGCGACGGCGAGTCCGTCGATCACTCCCTGGACTACTGCAGTTCCTGCGGCGCCTGCACGCTGGCGTGTCCCCAGGGCGTGCAGATCGCTGAGCTGAACAGCCAGGCGCGGGCGGTGATGAAGGAGGACAACATGCCGCTCCGTGACAAACTCATCGGCCAGACCGTGCTGATGGGCAAGGCGATGACCCCGTTCGCCCCCATCGCGAACGCGGCGCTGAACAACAAGCTGGTGCGCACTGTCGTGGAGAAGACCGTTGGCGTCCACCGCGACGCCCCGATGCCGACGGCGCGTTCCCGCACCTTCCCCGGCTGGATGAAGAAGCACCAGCAGCCGGCCACCCCCCGCACGCGCGGCCCGGTGGTGTTCTTCCACGGCTGCGCGGGTGGCTACTTCGAGGTGGAGACCAGCATCAAGACCGTCCAGGTGCTGGAGCATCTGGGCTACGAGGTCATCGTGCCCAAACAGGGCTGCTGCGGACTGGCCCAGCAGAGCAATGGCCTGTTCGACGAAGCCACCAAGAGCGTCCTGAAGCTGTGCGACCAGTTACGCAAGGGCGGGCGCGATCTGACGATCGTCTCCGCGTCGGGCTCATGTGCGGGAATGCTGAAGCATGAGGCCCACGAAATCATGGGCGTGGACGAGGAAAGTCTCCACGACGTCGGCACCCGGGTGCGGGAGATCTCGGAGTTCCTGGTGGAACTCCACCAGACCGGCGAACTGCCGACGGACTTCGTCCGCAATGACCTCACCGTGCCGTACCACGCACCCTGCCAGCTGAAGAGCCAGGGCATGGGCATGCCGGCCATCACCGTGATGGAGCTGATCCCCGGGATCAAGGTCATCGAGTCCGGCCGCGCCTGCTGTGGCATCGCCGGAACCTACGGCCTGAAGAAGGAGAAGTACGACATCGCCCAGGCCGTCGGCCAGCCACTGTTCGACATGATCAAGGAGACAGAAGAAGGCATCGCCGTCTGCGACACCGAAACCTGCCGCTGGCAGATCGAGCAGGGCTCAGGCGTCAAGACCGTGCACCCCATCTGGCTCGTCCACAAGGCCTACGGACTCAGCTGAGCACACTTCTTCGTGCGCTGGTGAAATGCCTCACCGAAGGACGTCTGGAACATCGCATCCACGAGTTCTCGTGGATGCGCCACAAGAACCCTCTGCCCAAGGCCCGGCAAGCTCTTGCTCAACTTGACGTTCACCTCAATTACTCTCATCGACGAGTTGGTACCGCCAAAGAATTCTCAGGGTTCTAAGGCTCCAAACAGCCGTGTGAGGGT
>CBDTVQ010000176.1:0-4940 GCA_965364045.1 uncultured Tessaracoccus sp.
TCATGTGTTTCCTCGCTTTCTCAGACGAGTTCGACGGTGAACGGTGCCTCGGTGTTGCCACGCACCTCGTCCTCCGTGATCCCCGGCGCCAACTGGCGCAGGACGAGCTCGGAATCCGTCACATCGAACACGGCCAGATCGGTGATGATCTGATCGACAACCCCGACGCCGGTTAGCGGCAGCGTGCATTCCTTGACGATCTTCGGGGTGCCGTCCTTGGCCACATGCTCGGTCATCACGACGACGCGGCGGGCGCCCGCGACGAGGTCCATGGCACCGCCCATTCCTTTGACGAGCTTGCCCGGGATCTGCCAGTTGGCGAGATCACCGGACCCAGAGACCTGCATGGCTCCCAGGATTGCAACTGCCATCTTGCCGCCTCGGATCATGCCGAAGGACGTGGCGGAGTCAAAGATCACGGCTCCGGGCAGCAGGGAGACGGTCTGCTTGCCTGCGTTGATCAGGTCAGCGTCTTCCTCACCCTCGTAGGGGAAGGGGCCGGTTCCCAGGATCCCGTTCTCGCTCTGCAGGATGACGCGAACGCCCTCAGGTAGGTGGTTCGCGACCAGGGTCGGCATGCCGATGCCCAGATTCACGTAGTCGCCGTCGGTCAATTCGGATGCCGCGATGGCGGCCATCTCTTCACGTGTCCAGCTCATGGATCAGACCTCCTGGAGACGGGCGGCGCGAGGCCTGACCGTGCGCTGTTCGATGTCGGTGGGGCTCACTGCGCGCACGACGTGATGCACATAAACGCCCGGGGTGTGGACTGCGTCGGGGTCGATGCCACCGAGTTCGACGATGCGCTCGGCCTCGGCGAATGTGGTCCGGCCTGCCATGGCGACGAGCGGGTTGAAGTTGCGGGCCGTGCGTCGGTACACCAGGTTGCCGTCGGTGTCGGCGGTGTGGGCGTGCACCAGCGCGACGTCGGCCACTATGCCGCGTTCCAACAGGTAGGTCTCGCCGTCGAAGTCGGCGGTGGGTTTTCCCTCGGCAACGAGAGTGCCGACGCCAGTTTTCGTGTAGAAACCGGGGATGCCCGAACCGCCTGCGCGGAGGCGCTCAGCGAGGGTGCCCTGGGGCACGAATTCGACGTCCAACTCGCCGTTGATGTATTGCTGCATAAAGAATTTGTTCTCGCCGACGTAGCTTGCGAGCACCTTGGTGATCTGGTTGTTCTCGAGCAACAGGCCGAGGCCTTTGCCGTCAATTCCGAGGTTGTTGGAAACGATCGTGAGCTCTTTCACTCCGACGTCACGCACCGCCCTGATCAGGTCGGTGGGTATTCCGCACAGACCGAAACCGCCCACCGCGATGGTCATGCCATCACGGAGGATCTCGGACAGCACGGGCGCGATGTCATCAATGACCTTCGCCATCTCTGGCCCTTCTGTTGTTTTTGAGGGAAACGTGGCAGGCGGCGGAAGAGACAACCGACACATCATCGTCCGGTTCTCCAACTGCCTGCCTCGTACAGAAGGCTATCCGCGGTGTGTTTCGAATTCTACGGACGAAACGACACTCTTGGGTACCCGCGGATTGGAGGATCCTACAATACGTAGGTTGAGGGGTCGCCGAGCTCCAATGCCCAGGTGATGCCCACGACGTCGTCGGCATCGTCGAGTGCGGCAAGCGTCAGGTCTTCGTAGCGTCGCAGCCGATAGCGCACCGTGTTCACGTGCACCGTGAGGGCGTCTGCGGCGCGCTGGACACTGTGCCCCTGGGCGAGCCAAGCGCGGACGGTCGCAAGTATCTCCTGACCGAACGGTCCCTGGTCCAGCACAGGCGCCAGAAACTGTGAGTAGTACGACTGCCATACGTCCGGACGGGAAGCCGCGGCGAGGCGCCACCCCAGGTCCTCCACCGATTGCACACCGTCCCGGTCAAGGCGCTGCGCGAGCCGGAGCGCCTGTTGCGCGGTCCGGTTCGAGCGCGGCAGCTCATCCAGTCGCACGAACGGGCCAAGCCCGACGGGGAACCGGCGTACGTCGGGCCGCGCGGCCACGACGCCCAGACACTGCCCCGCCTCAAGCACCAGGAGCGCCCGGTGGGATCCCAAGGATCCGTCCTCCTCCAAACGTTGGCGCGTGAGCTCGGCGGTGGCGTCGCGAGGTAGTTCGCATCGTAGGGCGGCGTACTGCGCCTGCGGGTCTATCCCCAGAAGGACTGCCTCGTCCGGAATTTCCCCCGCGAGGAGGCGGTGCACCATGTCGGTCCTACGCTGGGCATTCTGGAGCGCCGTAGCCACCTCCAACGCGTGGTATTCGGTGATGATGCGGGTGGTGAAGGCATCACCGACGCCCCACATGATGCGAGACCCCCTCACAGTCAGCTCGGAGGGGAGCCCCAGCGATACTGCGAGGTCCACGAACCGCTCGTTGATCAGCGAGATGGAGATGCGGAATCCGCGCACGATCTCCTCGACCGGGACCCCTTCCTGATACCGCTCGAAGGCAGTTTGGGCGGCGTCGTCCAACGTCTCCGGCGAGGGCACGTGCTGCTCCTGCAGCGCGGTGAGGGCGGTTCGGAGGTTCCTCGCCACAGCCGAGTGCAGCGCTTCGGGGGTGATGCGCTCGTATGACTCCACCTCGCGGTAGATCTTCGCGCAGGTGTCCTCGGCAAGGCCATCCAGGGAATCACGCAGCCGGTTGAGCAATTCCTCCATGTGCCCTCCTGCGGCCGGTTTCTCGGAGCATCGACCGCGCCAACGTGGTCGCGATCGCTGGCGATCCTATCTGCAGGTGGGTCTGAGGCGCGTAGAGACGCACGCTGTGCCGAGCCTGGTGCCCGATTCGAGAAGGGCAAACTCGTCCGCCGACCCGACGAATCAGGAGGCGATCAGCAAGTCGCATGACACGCCGATCCGCAGGTCTTGACAATTCCTCGTGACCCGGGGGGCAGTTATCATGCATGGGATAGGGGCCCAGTGCCGGAGACCCCACAGACCTCACCCCCAGGAGGAACGCATGCAACGACGCACACTCACCTTGGCTCTCATCCTTGCCCTGACGGCAACGGCAAGCGCCGCGCCCGCCGCGCTGGCCGATCGAAACGACGATGGGGAGGCGAAGCCTTCCAAAGCCGCTGTGAAATCCGTGGAGTTCTTCAGCATGGCGCCTCCCTCCACGCCGGATCAGAAGACCGACGTCTACAGCACAGCCAAGGTCAAGGTGACCCAGAAGAATGGTCGCAGCACCACCTATGACCTTGCCTACAACCAACTGATGGCGACCGGCGACACGGTCAACGGCAAAGTGGTGGGTGGACTGATCGACGTCAACGGCGATCCGATCACCGACGACCTGGGCCAGATCAACTCGAACGGTCCGGACGGCACCTCGTTGATCGAGATCCCCGGCATGAAGCCCGCTGACCAGAAATCCAGCAAGGCCTTGGCGTTGGTCACCCAGTACGAGTATCGCTCGGTTCCCCCGGTTGGCGATCGCTTCACCGAGGATGACTACTGGAGCAGACTGCCAGCCACCATGAGCATGGCCTCGTTGGATCAGAACAAGCGTACCGGGGCGCTCAGCGTCACCGACTACAGCACTGTCGACTTCTCCGACGTCAACGGTCTGTGGGTTCCATGCGCCTCCTCGCTCTCACCCTGGAACACGCATCTGAGCTCGGAGGAGTATGAGCCGGATGCCAAGGTCCGCGAGGGCTTGGATCCGGCGCCTGATTCCCAGGACGCCACGGACATCGACAGCTTCAGCACCTTCTACTTCGGCGATCCGGACACGGCCAACCCCTACAACTACGGGACGGTCCCCGAGGTGACGGTGTCGCGCGATGGCAGCACCAGCGTCGAGAAGCACTACGCGTTGGGTCGGATCGCGCGCGAACTGGTGGACATTCAGCCGGATGGACGCACCGCCTACATGGGCGATGATGGTGCATACACCGGACTGTTCATGTTCGTGGCCGACCGCAGCAAGGATCTCTCCAAGGGAAACCTCTACGCAGGAAAGTGGAACCAGACCTCCCCGGTGGGTGGTCAGGGTGGCACGGCTGACTTGGACTGGGTCCACCTCGGGCACGGCACCGATGCCGAGATCTCAGGGATGGTGCGTGACGGAATCAGGTTCAGCGACATCTTCGAGGTCAGCAACACCGACCCCGGTGATGGCAGCTTCACCAAGGTGAAGACCTACATGGGTACCGAATGGCTGAAGGTGAAGCCGGGCATGGAGAAGGCAGCAGCCTTCCTGGAGACCCGCCGCTACGCCGCCATGCTGGGCGCCACCACCGAGTTCAACAAGTTCGAGGGTGTCTCGCACAACCAGGCCGACGATCTTGCCTACGTGGTGATGTCTCGCGTCGAGTCCGGCATGAGTGACACCGAGGGCGACATCCAGGTGGCGGAGGACAAGGCTGGTGCGGTCTACCAGCTGGCCTTGCAGGGCGATATCAAGGACACCTCCGGTGCCACCATCAAATCCCGCTACGTCGGCGCCACCATGTCGGCGATCCCGGAGTTGCTCGGCAACTACTCCTCGACTGCGGACGCGAGCGGCAATCGGTGTACTCAGGACAATCTGTGCGGCGGAGACAACCTCAAGTTCTCGGAGGGCATGCGCACCCTGTTCGTGGGTGAGGACACCGGCTACCGCAACAACAACTATGTGTGGGCGTTCAACGTCGATACCCGCAAGCTGTCCCGCATCCTGTCGGTCCCCACGGGCGCCGAGGCCACCGGCCTGCAGGCACTGGACAATGTGAACGGCCACGCCTACATCACAGGCAACTTCCAGCATCCGGGCGAGTTCGGAACCAGTGACCCGGACTGGGAGGAGATCAAGGGATTGCTCAACAGCAAATGGAACAACGGCACCAGGTCCGCCATCGGCTACATCGGTCTCGCTGACGGATCCGCGTTGCCAGCTGTCAAGTAATACCGGTACGCCCGCTGGCACCAACCACAGAGGGCTCGGCGCCCA
>CBDTVQ010000177.1:0-4928 GCA_965364045.1 uncultured Tessaracoccus sp.
GCAGTTTGAGGGCCAGACCAAGGAGGTGCTGGGTACACCCCCGGTGCAGCGCCTGGTGGCACGCATCGTCGAAGCAGAGATGTCGGAGTTCCTCACCAGCAGCAAAAGCCCTGTCAAGGTGGTTGCTCGTTCGTTGATGGAGAAGGTCGTTGCGGCGTCGCGCAACCGGGTCCAGGCGCGGGCGCACCGAGACAATCAGCGACGCAAGACAGCTCTGGAATCCTCTGCGTTGCCGCCCAAGCTGAAGGACTGTCGCAGCACCGATGGTGATCGCACAGAACTGTTCATCGTGGAGGGCGATTCGGCACTGGGCACCGCGAATGTCGCCCGCAACTCCGAGCACCAGGCGTTGCTTCCCATCCGCGGCAAGATCCTCAATGTCCAGAAGGCTTCGGTGGGCGACATGCTGAAGAATGCGGAATGTGCATCCATCATCCAGGTGATTGGCGCCGGTTCGGGCCGGACATTCGACCTCGACGCCGTACGCTACGGCAAAATTATTTTCATGGCCGACGCCGATTCCGACGGTGCACACATTCGGTGCCTGCTGGCCACGCTTTTCTTCAAGTACATGCGCCCCCTGGTGGAGGCCGGCAGAGTGTATTCGGCGGTGCCGCCCCTGCACCGCTTTGAGCTGATCAAACCCAAGCGTGGCTACGACAAGTACATCTACACCTACACGGACGGCGAATACCAGCGCAGACTGGCCGAGTTCACCAAGAAGGGGCAGGCGTTCAAGGAGCCCCAGCGGTACAAGGGCCTGGGCGAGATGGATGCCCACCAGTTGGCAGAAACCACCATGAGCCCCAGGCACCGCACTTTGCGTCGGCTGACGGTGGACGACGGTGCCAATGCGGAGTGTGTCTTCGAGATGTTGATGGGCAACGACGTCGCGCCACGGAAGCAGTTCATCGTGCAGGGTGCCTACTCGTTCGAATCCGACAGGATCGACGCCTGATGGAGCCACTCGGCCTGAAGAAGGTGGGTGTCACGACGCTCATCGTCGGGCTCGTTCTCGGCATCATCGTGCCCTTTGCCCAGTTCGGTGGGGTTTTTCCTGCACCGTGGGTGCTGGGCGTGGCAGTTCTTCCCATCCTGTGGGGGGCAATCTGGACCTACGTCGCCCGACGCCGGAGCTGGTGGCTCGTGCTGCTGGGGCAGTGGCTGTCCCTGAGCGTGGCCTGTTGGCTGTTCCTCGGGAGTGGCACGGGCTGGGCACCACAGGCTGCGCTGGGTGGACTGGTGTTCGGCACGCTGATCCTGGCGATCTGGATGATTCCGGTGGGCATCATTGCTGCCCTGCCGGGGCGTCGCTGACATCTTCCGAGCTGTCCGGTCCTCGCTCGGGGTGGCGTCACTGAGGCTTGGGCTGCGCCCGCGTATCCTTGTTCACCATGTCGTATGTCTTGGTGGGCCTGATCTCTGTCGTGTCCGGGCTGATCCTGTGTTTCGGAGGACGAACCATCTTCCGGATCATCCTCTCGGTGTGGGGGGCCTTCGTCGGCTTCACCCTCGGAGGATCCCTGCTTTCATCCTTCACCGGTGAGCCGCCGTTCACCACCGTGCTGGGTTGGGTGGTCAGCGTGCTGGCGGCTCTCCTGTTTGCCGGTCTCGCCTATGGCTTCTACGTCCTCGCTGTGATCATCGCCATCGGATCCATCGGATATTCCCTTGGTGCCGCACTCGGTATCGCTCTCGGAGCCTCAGGCACGGTGTTGTGGGTGCTTGGCATCTTCGCAGCGCTGCTACTCGTCGGTGCCGCGCTCGCCACCAATCTTCCCGACATCCTCCTTACGGTGCTGACTGCTCTGACCGGCGCGGCCGCGATAGTGGCGGGACTGATGCTCGTGGTGGGAGTGGCGGAGCCGGCCGACCTGGCAGGGACATCGCTTCGCGAGTTCGTCGTGCAGCAACCGCCGTGGTGGACGGCGGTGTACGTCGTGATTGCCATCGTTGGGATGGTGGTACAGCATCGTGCCGGCAGGGGGGACACCATGAGGAGCTTCTGGCCCGGGCGATGACCAACAGGCTGCGCGATCTCTGAGCTCAGGGGACACAGTCAGAAATAGCCCTGACGTCGCGCGTCCTTGAACAACGCCTTGGCCATGCGTTCCGCCTCGGTGCCCAGACTGTTGTCCGTCACCGTGTAGGCCCAGGTTGCACTGGGACGCTGCAGCCCTGCTCCCACAAGATCCAGGCGGCCATCTCGTACACGCGCAGTCGAGATGAGACGCAGGCCCTCATCGGTGCTGGTGGGAATGATCGAGGGCCAGCCAAGCGCCAGAATTCGATTGAACTCATCGAGGGGGTTTTCCCGGGCCAACACCCTGAGATGAATTCCTTCCCGCACTTCTGCAGCATTGGCCAGGTGGTCACTCCACGCCTGGTCCACGGAACTGAGCAGCGCCACCCGGGTGGCGTCCACCAGCTCAGAGGATGCAACACACTTCAGAAGCCTTGCCGTCGCAGCAGGGATCTTCTCGAGTTCTGCCCACACGGCCTGATCATCGATAAGCCATCGCTCGCGGATGCGAAGGAGACTGCGACGTTGCAGTCCGAGGAGGTGGCCGTACCGGTGAGTGAGGTCACGCAAGCTCTGGTGGGCCCCGTCACTCACCCGCTGCACATGGTCCGGGAGTTGGCACAAGCGACTGTCCAACACTTCCCCATCCATGGTGACCAGAGATGGGGGACGATGATCGGGGACGGCCTGGGTGATGAGGTCGTCGTCCAGAGAGCTGAGGAAGAGGGTGCGTCCCGGATCTCCCTGCCGTCCGGCGCGCCCCCTGATCTGGTCCTGCATCCTCCTGCCCGGAAAGATCCCCAGAACGATGATGAGGAGACCGCCGAGATCCCGTGCGGTAGAAGCGAGACGGATGTCGGTGCCCCGACCGGCCATCTGGGTGGAGATGGTGATGCGTCCCGGCCCGCCAGCCAGCGCGATGATGGCTGCCTCTCTTTCGTCATTGCGCGCATTGAGCACGACAGCTTCCATGCCCGCGCCTTGGATTCTGAACGCGAATTCCTCGGACATGGACACAGACTGGGTGGCCACGAGAATGGGTTGTGCAGTTGCATGGGCGTCGCTGATCAGCTTCATTGCGGCGGCGTCACGCTCGCGGGGGGTCGCGTACAGTCCCACCGGTTCGTCGACGCGGATGGAGGCGGTGTTGGGTGGCAGGCGGGCAACGCGTAGGCCGTGGCTTGTTTGCAGTTCCGCAGCAGCGGCCATCAGAGTGGCGCTCATACCGATGACGGTGTCGTACTCGGCGACGAGATCCGCCATCGTGACCTGATCGAGCACGTCGAGACCGGGGCTCGTGGCGAGTCCCTCCTTTGCCTCAACGGCCGCTTGCAGTCCCTCCGGCCAGCGCTGGAGAGCTTCGATGCGACCACGAGCCGAGCTGATGAGCCAGGCTCGAGAATCGCGGATGACGTAGTCCACATCCCGAACCAGCAGCACCAGGGCGTGCAACGCAACATGGACTTCTGCGAGGAGACCATGGTCTCCTCCAAATAGGTCCGCGTCCGGGAACCAGTCCTCCATCTTGAGAAAGCCCTCATCCGTCACGTGAAGCGACCTGCGGTCCTGCTCCACCGCGTAGTGCACACCTTCCACCAGCGATGCTGCGAGCTGCGCCATCTCTGGCGAGGGGCCCTCCGAGGCCTTGGGCGATTCCGCGGCCAGAACCAGCGGAACCCTTCCCTCATCCAGCAGTACGGCGTCTGCCTCGTCGAGGATCGCGACAGGTGTAGGCCGCCTGACCCGATCATCGGGGCTGAGTACGAGGCGGTCCCGCAGGATGTCGAAGCCTGCCTCGCTGACCGGCACGTAAGTGATGTCGGTGGCATAGGCGCCGCGACGAGCGCCCTGTGACGAGTCTGCTGTCACGGCACCGGATGAGAGCCGCAGCGCCGTGAAGAACGGCCCCATCCATGCGGCATCGCGCCGGGCAAGGTACTCGTTGGCACTGAGCACGTGGACAGGATTCCCGGACAGGGCGTATCCAGCGGCAGCGATTGCTCCGACCAGGGTCTTGCCCTCGCCGGTGTCCAACTCCATGGAGACTCCGCGAAGCATTGCGGCCGCCGCGTGCAGCTGCACGGTGAAGGGCCTCATCCCGGTGCTGCGTTCCGCCAGTTCCCGGGCGACGGCCAGATACCCGGCCAGGCCGACGCGCGTCGGTATGGAGAACTTCGCAGCGGCCGTCGCAAGATCCTCATCGGTCCAAGTGGCCACATCGCCGCTCATCGTCTCGGCCGCCCGGACGATGGACACCAAACGCGACACCTCGACGGCGGCCGGACGGCGATCGAACCACTCACGGACGGGTTCAAGCCAGTCCCTCATGATCATGAGCTCAAGTATGCGTGTCCACGCGATGGACATCTCTGCGACATTGCACGGGGCATGTTCCAGTCAGGCGAGCTGTGTCAGCAGTCCGGTGTCCACGTCGTACATGAAGCCACCCACCTCGGCGCGATCCTTGATGAGCGGATGGTTACGAGCAGCGCGGACGTCGTGATGGAGACGCTGCACCTGATCCGGTGTTGTGCCGAAATCGAGCCAAGTGGTGTCCAGCCCGCTGCGCTCGGAGATGGTGGCACGGATGTCCTCGTCGGTGCCGGCGGCCATGGCGCACTTGGTGTGGGGAATGAGCATGATCCGGTCCACATTCAACAGCTGCACGCTGAGCGCCAGTCCTGTCATCATCGACGTGGAAACACGGCCGCCGGGGGAGCGAAGGATTTTCGCGTCCCCGATGTGAAGGCCAACCATCTCCAGCGGCTCCAACCGTGAATCCATGCAGGTCAGGATGGCGACGCCCGAGCGGGCGATACCGTCGAACCCGCCATGTTCGAAGTCTGTGGCGTAGACGCGATTGGCATCCAACAAATCAGTGAAGCTCATCAACGCTCCTTTCCGG
>CBDTVQ010000178.1:0-4924 GCA_965364045.1 uncultured Tessaracoccus sp.
GCCACCACCCAGGCTGCGCGCCCGCCCGCGGAGGTGGCCAGGCGACGGATCAACCGATCACCTTCGCGGTCCAGGCCTTGATCCAGGTGTCGCGGTTCTCACTCGTCATCTCTTCATTCAGCGTCAGCGAGTTCTCGGACAGCGGCGCAAAATCAACCCATTCCTGCGGCAACTCCACTCCCGTCACCGGGTACATGAACATGTTTTCCGGGATGCTCGACTGGACGTCGTCGGAGAGCAGGAAGTCGATGAACTGCTGCGCTCCGTCCACGTTCTGCGCCCCTTCAATCACGCCGGCGTACTCCACCTGACGGAAGCAGGTACCCAACAATGCCTCCGTGGTGGACTCTCTTCCGTCCTCCGTCACGGTGTAGGCGGGTGACGTGGCGTAGGACACCACGAGCGGGCGTGGGCCCGCGCCGTCGGCCCCGGAGAACTCTGTGTAATACGCGTCAGACCAGCCCTGCACCACAGACACACCGTTGTCCACGAGCTGGCCCCAGTAGTCGAGGTAGCCGTCCTCACCCTTCGACGCGATGGTCGCCAGGAGGAAGGACAGGCCGGGCGACGAGGAGGCCGGGTTGCTGACCACGAGCAGATCCTTGTACTCCGGCTTCACCAGGTCATCCAGAGTGGTGGGCACCGCGATGCCTTTTTCGTCGAACCATGCGGTGTCAGCGTTCAGGCACACGTCGCCGAAGTCGATGGGGACCAGTGCGCCGGTGTCGAACTGCGAGGCGGTGGGTGGCAGCGCGGGGGAGTCGTAATCGGCAATGACGCCCTCGGCCACTGCCCGGCTGGAGAAGGAGTTGTCGATTCCGTAAACCACGTCGCCCAGGGGCGAGTCCTTTGTCAGAATCAGCTGATTGACGAGTGCGCCGCCGTCGCCCGGCGCAACGTAGATGACGTCCAGCCCGGATTCCTCCGCGAACCTGGCCTTCAGATCCTCGGGGATGACGAATGAGTCATGCGTCACGACGGTAAGTGTCGTGGACGTCCGGGCTGGCGGTGCAGATGAGTTGTCGGCGCCAGGTGTTGTGCCGGGGTCCGCCGGCGGTGAGCAGGCAGCGAGAGCCGCGGTGGCGACGATCGCCGCAATGACGGCGGTGATGCTTCTGGGGCCGGCTGCAGCAGGCCTCGTTACTGATGCCTTGCGTGCTTTTGACATATGTGTTGCCTCCCATCGCCGGGTCCAGCCCGAAGGCTGGTGAGATGAGTCTCACTCCCTACGCCGGTGCTAACCGGATCAGGTATGAGGGTCTGCGGATGCCCGCACTCTCAGCGCCCGTGTGGCGCTCCCCTGTGTGTGCGGCAAGCCTACACCGCCTCGTACTGACCCAGACCAAACGATCCACGGCCGGGGGCGAGCTCTCGCCGGGTGCTTGTTGTGGAGGAGTGGCCACACCGCATCAGAGACTGGTGTCCGGGCGGGAGTAGGCAGCTTCGGTGATGCGTAGCAGGGCGTCGCGGATCAGGCGCGCGCGGGCCTGTCCCACGCCTTCGATCTGCAGCAGGTCCGTCACGGAAGCGCCGAAGAGTTCCTGCATCTCAAAACGGTCCACGAGTTTGATCACGAGAGAATTGGGCAGGCGCCCCACATCGGTGAGGAGGCGAACGCCCCGGGACTTCAGGGGCGTCTCGAGATAGACCTGAGGGCCAAAACCCATGCGATCCGCCAGAAGTTGGCTGCTGAGGAGTTCGTCGGCGGAGAAGTTGCGCAGGTTTTCGAGCGTGAAGTCCGCCGGATCAGCGAGGGCGTGAGAGTAATCGCCCACCAGCAGATCCGCCAGACCCTCGAACGCAGCCACCATCTCGGCATGCTGAAGTGCGATGAGCCTGCCCTCGACGCCGAGAGTGTCGATGTGGAACTGGGTCTCGGCGGAAAGCCGGCGCGTCATTTCGAAGCGGTGCGCCACCTGGACGAGGTCACGAACCGTGACCTGTTCACTCACCTCGAGTGCATTGAACTGCTTGAGGACATCTGTTAGCCGGACCACGAAGCTGCTGAGGGTGGCGATGGTCTGGTTGGCGCGGCTGATCATCTGGGAAGACGTTTCCAGCACGTTTCGCTTGCCATCGACGAACAGGGAGATGGTGGACATGGATGCGGACACCGTCACGACGGGGAGCTGGGCAGCCTGCGCGGTTTGATCCGCCGAACGATGCCGAGTGCCGGTCTCTGCAGACGGAAACTCGCCAGAAGGAACGAGGTGCACGCCAGCCGCCACTATGCGACTGAGATCCGTCGACAGAATGATGGCGCCATCCATCTTGGCGAGTTCGCGCAGCGCCTGCGGCGTGTAGTCCATGTCCAGCCTGAAGCCCCCGGAACTGAGTTGCTGGACCTTGGCGCTGTTGCCGAGCACCACCACGGCGCCAGTACGTCCGTGGAGGATCCGGTCAAGGCCGTCCCGCAGCGGCGTGCCGGGGGCCAGCAGCCGCTGGAAGTGGCGTGATTTGGCGCGTGGCACGGTACTCCTCACAGGCGGATGCTCCTCGTGGACGGAAGCTCTCAGGGGTTGGCTCCTCGTCTCAAGTCTAGGACCCCGAGGGCGTCAGCGAGGCTGCCCACCTCCACGACCCGCAATCCGGCGAGCCGTGGCACCTTCACCGTGACGTCTCGCGAGCCCACGGGCACGATGGCAAGCTCGAAGCCCAGACGTGCAGCCTCGGCCAGGCGGCGCTCGACGCCGGGGACTCGGCGAAGATCACCAGCCAGTCCCACCTCACCAAGGGCGAGGAGTCGTTGTGGGTGGTGACGATCCAGTGCCGCGGATGCGATGGCGATGGCGTTGGCCAGATCCACGGACGGATCTGTGACCTTGGCCCCTCCCACCGTGGAGACGTACACATCCCGCTGCGAGAGCGGCAGGCGGACCTTGCGTTCGAGTACAGCGAGCACCATGGCGATACGAGAGGAGTCCAGGCCGTGGGTGGTGCGTTTTGGGGACGACTGGTTGGGGGAGGGTGCCACCAGCGCTTGTACTTCGGCCAGTAGGGGGCGACGGCCCTCCAGGGTCACGGTCACGCAGGTTCCGGGCACCGGTTCCGGGTGGGACGTGGTGAAGAGCCCTGAGGGATCGGTCACCTCCACGATGCCCGTCTCGCTCATCTCGAAGCAGCCCACCTCATCCGCCGGCCCGAAGCGGTTCTTGGTGGCACGCACCATACGGAACCCGGAATGCCTGTCCCCCTCGAAGCTGAGGACCACATCCACGAGGTGTTCCATGGTACGGGGGCCGGCGATGGACCCGTCCTTCGTGACGTGACCCACCAGCAGCACAGCCATGTTCCGACGCTTCGCCACCCGGGCCAGGGCAGAGGTCACCTCACGGACCTGGGACGGACCGCCCGGAGTCCCCTCTGCACCGGCCGTGGTGATGGTCTGCACTGAATCCACGATGAGCAGGCTGGGGGAGACCTCTTCAACATGGCCCAGGACGGTGCCCAGGTCGTTCTCCGAGGCGAGGAACAGGTCGTCGTGCACCGCTCCGGTTCGCAGCGCCCGGAGCTTGACCTGGGACGCGGACTCCTCGCCCGAGATGTAGAGCGTCGTCTCTCCGGTGCCCGCCCATTTGGCGGCAACATCGATGAGCAGTGTGGACTTTCCAACGCCGGGCTCGCCTGCGATCAGGACGACGGCACCGGGGACGAGACCGCCGCCCAGAACTCGATCAAGTTCACCAATGCCTGTGCGTTTGCGCTGGGCGGCGTCGGTGGCCACATCGCTGATCCGCATGGCGCTGGCGGTGGGGGAGCTGACGGCGACCTGTTTGATCCCCTGAGAGCCACGCTCGGCAACGCTGCCCCACGCCTGGCACTCGCCGCAGCGACCCACCCAGCGCACCGTTGTCCAGCCGCACTCGGTGCACTGGTAGGAGTCCTGTTTGGTAGCCATGCACTCACCTTAGGTACGACCACTGACACAGACGGTGAGCAGCACCACCCATCACACCACGGGATCTCAAGGGGTGCAGGGCACCCCAACCGTGATCCGGTGTGCGTCTCAGATGGTGACCCGGCCTCGGCTGGTCTCAAAGGTGACCGTGTTGATTCCCGGAACACCGTTGGGGGAGAGGAGACGCAAGGCAACGCCGTCGAGGGTGTCGATGACTTCGTGGCCAAGCCATTCGGAGAGCCGTTCGGAGGAACCGGAGATCTCCACCTCCGCAAGTTTGACGTCGCCGGGCAGCGCGCCGGGGCGCAGGGACTCCTCGGATTTCCACTCCAGGAAGTAGGGGAGCTGAGGATCGGCCATCAGGCCGCGGATACCGATCTGGTTCCACTCCAGCCTCCGCCCGTCCGGGAACTGCCGGGAGCCGGGCACGGACTGGCGCTCGAGGCGAGCTTCGTAGGGCGCGAGGTCATCGACGCTCACAACCCATCCCAGCCAGCCACCACCCATTTCGGAGCGGGCGCGAACTGCCTGGCCAAAGGCGGCCTTCTCTGCGGCGGGATGATCGAGAACCTCGACCACCTCGATGTATCGCTCGTCGGCGAGCGGGATGATGTGGTTGCGGGTACCGAAACGCGGATGGAACCCGCCCACCTTGTACTCCGTGCCCAACTGGCTGGCGAGCCGTTCGGTGTCAGCTTTGAGACCGTCGGGTCCGATTGCGAAAATCATGTGGTCGACATGCATGGCTCCATTCTGCCCCCACTGCTCCGGTTCCCCCAATCGGGCCCCGTTGACCCCACGGCATCAGGCTAGGCTGGCATCTGTGCAGGTCTCCAAAGTGTTGTTGTCCACGACGTCCGTCTACCCGGAGTCAACGGCCAGCGCGTTCGAGCTGGCCTCATCGCTCGGCTACGACGGCGTGGAGCTGATGGTGGGTGTTGACCCCCTGACTGCCGACGAAGAAGCCATGGCAAAGCTGAGCGAGTACCACGGGGTGCCGGTTCTGTCGGTTCACGCCCCCTGTCT
>CBDTVQ010000179.1:0-4866 GCA_965364045.1 uncultured Tessaracoccus sp.
TGGATCACTGTCGCCGTCCTCGTGATCGCTGGCTCAACCTCTTTCTGGTTCGGCGGACGACGACAAGAATCCTCGACGGTGAGTGTTGAGAAACCTGAGAGTGTTGTTGGAGTTCCCCACGACTCCCCAGTCAAGTGCGTCGGGGACTAGTCGCGTTCCCGGGGAACCCGAACTCCGTTCGCACCCCGGGGCTGAATGCCACGTGATCGGGCGGACGAGCGGCCAGGTTGGGCAGCCCCACCGACGCCATCAGCCCGTCGTCCAGCGCCAGTACCTCCGCGTCGTGCACCGGCCAGGCCTCGTGGCGATTGGGTACGTACAACGTCCTGCCCCACCAGCGCACGTGCAGCCTCCAGCGTGCGCTGAGGAAGTTGTCGAGTTCAGTGCTCTGACGCCTTGCTCCTGCACGGACCACGACATGGCTTTCTGCCTGGCTCCCAAGGCCGCGGAGATGCGCGTCGTAGGAATGCACGTCGCCATTCGCGGCGTAGCGCATCCGCGCCCAGCGGTAGGGCAACCCGAATGCCGCGCGCGCTCCGAGAACCACCGCGGCCCGATCGGCGTCAAGGCTGAGGAACACAATCCCGCGGCGCCCTGTGTCATCCACCGAGTAGAGCCGCACGTTGGTCTCCAGGAACGATCCCAGCCATGGGACACCGGGGCCGCCGGCTATTCCTGCACCAACCATCCGGAACGGAATCAGCCCGACGTAGGTGACACCGTCGAGTGTGTCCGGCCGGACGCCGGGCGGCATGCGGTGCGAGACCTCCTGCGGATCAACAGCCCAGTGGAGGAAAGTCAGGTCCCGCCAGCTCTGATTCATCATCAACGCTCCGGTCAACTCTGGCGCACTTGAGGAGACGGGCTCCACGCCTGAGCAGCTCATGCAGCCATTCTAGTTCCGCGTGTTGAAGCGGTAACACGGTTGGCGTGAGGGCTCTCAGCCCTGGTCCGTGCCAAGTCGCTGGATTGGGCCGCCAGCGCATTCGATGACGATCTGGCCGAGGGGTGTGGTGTGGGTATCGATCACCGTCAGGTCCGCTGCCGTCGTCAGCGAGGTGTACTCATCGAGGCCCCGTTCGCGGCCCCCGCACAGCACGAGCATCCGCAGGTTCATCTCTGCGAAGCCGGCCCGATCCTTCTCCTCAGCGCCCGTTTCTTCGATGATGACAATCTTGCCTTGACTACCGGCAGCCTCCGCACACCGGGACAGGATCGCAGTCGCGTCCTCGTCACCCCAGTCGTGGAGCACGCTGTTGAGCACGTACACATGGTTACCTGCGGGCAAAGCGTCGAAGAAACTCTGTCCCAGGAAGGTGCATCGCCCGTCCAGACCACGTGCGGCAAGACGTTCCCGCCCCCGCTCGACGGTGTCCGGCAGGTCGATCAAAGTCGCTCGCAGTCGCGGGTGGGCCTCCAGGATTTCCGCCAGGAGTGCACCGTTACCTCCTCCGACATCCACCACATGTTCGGCGCCGGACCAGTCGTAGCCGCTTGCATCGTCGGTGACATACTCGGCGCCGGCCGTCATGGTCGCGTCGAAGGAGGCGCTCATTCTCGGATCGGCGGCGAGATGCCGCCAGAACGGTGCGCCGAAGACTGTCTCCCAGGCGGGCTGCCCGGTGCGCACAGTGTGCAGCAGACCGGTGAACGCGAGATCCATCTGTCCGCCGAACCCATTGAGGTCCAACGAGACCTGCATGCCACCCGGATGATCTGAGCGCAGTAGCGTCGCGAGGTCGTTGAGTCCGAACACGCCGGGGTCTGGTTCGATGAACACGCCGTGGCAGACGAGATGGGTGAGCAGCCGTCTCAGGGCGTCCGGGTCACTGCTCGAACGTCTTGCCAGTTCATCGACGGATACGGGCCCATTGGTCATCACGTCGGCCAGTCGGAGGGTGGCGGCTGCCCGGACCGCCATCGGGGTGACCAGGTCTATGACCGGCGCCAGCATCTGCCAAGCAGAGGGCTCTTGTTCGCTGCGGGGTTCAGCCTTGGTTCCCACTGCCATCGCTTCTCCCGTGGGTAGCGTCGATTTTCTGGTCCCTGGATACTATCCAGCCAGGCTCTCCTTCGGCCCAAACACAGGGAATCCCCCACGAAATCCATTGCGGGTGTGGGTCCGAACATCCACGGTGCCCACCAGTGCGGTGGGACTGCATAGTGGGGGACTGCGCAATCTGCCCGACTCGGCAGTCCTTGAATCCCGGCCCGCGGATTGATTGAAGTGCGAGCTGAAACCCTTGACCAACACTTAACTGTATGGTTAACTGTTTCGATGGATTCGGCCGCTTTGGATGAGGTGTTGTTCGCGTTGGCGAACACGCATCGACGTGAGATGGTCCGGTTCCTCGGCCTGCAGCCGAGCACGATCAGCAAGCTCGCTGACCAGCGGGGCCTGTCATTGCCCGCGATCCACAAGCACGTCGCCGTGCTCGAGGACGCGTGTCTGGTTGTTCGTCGCAAAGTGGGCCGCAGCAATGTGCTCACCCTGGACCCGCATCGTCTGCGCGGCCTCCAGGAATGGTTGGGGCAGTTCCATACGTGGTGGGCCGCCGACGGTGCCTCCCTGGAGAACTACGCCGCCCAACTCGACTCGTCCGAGCCGGGTCATTCATCGATGAAGGAGTTGTCGTGAAGAAGTTTCTCTTGCTGCATCAGGGATTCGAAACCCCCACCCCAGAGATTGGAAAGGGGTGGATGGCCTGGTTCGAGAAGGTCGCTCCCCACACAGTCGACACCGGAAACCCCTTCGTCGCCGGCCGTGAGGTCGACAAGAATGGGGACAGTGCCGAACTGGGCTTCTCGGGCGTGCCGATGACCGGATACACCATTGTCAACGCGGAGGACATGGACGCCGCTCAAGCGCTGCTCGACGGACTTCCCATGATCCACAGCACGCGGATCTACGAACTCGGCACCATGTGACCTTTGGTCTCGCTGGCGCCTACGGGGGAGCCAGAGCGACACCCTCCGGTTGAATCTGCGACTGGATCCGACGGCTATCCTCGCGGCGCTCGACTTGCGCCAATAACCTCGGCTCGGCGCGGAAATCGATACGCCGGACCACCCCATGATCGATGGTGAAATCGAAAACAACTTTCGGTTCACCCCTATGGAACCACGCCGCGCCTGCGCGAGGCCCGATGTAAATGGGGAGCGCGGCTCGTGCGGCCCCGTCGAAGAATTGCGCCACGTGGTGAGCGCCGACAAGTCGCTCTGGGGTTCCCAGCGCGACGGCGTCTGTGTCCCCTTCCACGACCACCGCTGGAGCGAGGAGAGCAAGCAGGCGGGTGAAGTCGCCGTTCCGGGCTGCGGCCAGGAATGCGTCCACAGCTTCCCAGTCAGACTCCCTGTCCAGGTCGGGGGGTTGTGGCATGCGCTTTGAGATTTTACCGCGTGCCCTGGACGCCAACTTGCGAGCGGCCGGCGGTGTGCGCCCCAAGATCTCGGCGATCGTGGGGAAGTCAACCCCAAAGTTGTCGTGGAGAACGAAGGCGACCCGCTCAGCAGGGGTCAGCCGGTCCAACACCACATGGAGGGCGGCTCCCACGGTATCCGCGAGAGCCACCTCGTCGGCTGGATCCAGCGCGGCCTCAACCAACTCGACGTCGGCCACGGGCAGCGGAGTTCGGGCCCGCAGCCGATCCAAGCACAAGCGGGTGGTCACCGTCGTCAGCCAGCCGGGAAGGTTGTGAATGACGTCTTTTGTGCCCTCCATCCGAAGCCACGCATTTTGCACCACGTCCTGCGCCTCAGACGGATCACTGAGTACCCGCGTGGCGACCCGCAACAGCCGGGGCCTCTCCTGCTCGAACGCGGCGGTTTGATCCATGCTGACCGCACTCCTCGTCTATGGTCGCTGCCGTGGCGGCGTCGAACCGCAACCCATCCGGGTGGACGGCCGCTGCCGGCTCTAGGCCTCAGGTAGCTCTGCGAATGCTTTCTTCGTTGCGACGTACCAGTTCATCGATTGCTTGGGGTGCCTCCATCGGCCCTTCATGTCACGAAGGGCCTGCTCATGTGTGCCGTCTCCATCCTTGACCGCCTGCTTGAGGTGGCGGTCCTGGTTCTTGATGACCTCGTCGGCGGTCTCCCCTCGGAGTTGGGAGTTGCACGGACCGCCCAGTTGTTGGCACGTCATGATCTTCATGGGTTTGAGTCCTCCCCATTGATGTTGCGGAGCCGGGTTTGGCCCTCCAGTACGCATGACGATTCACACCGCACAAGTGTGACCGCACCGATCCACGGCGGTTCGTTCAGTGGTGTTGTCACGATCTGGTCCTCACGAGTCAGCCTGGGCCGGGAGGGGTCTGCGGGCACTGATGACCAAGAGGAGGTCCTTGGCAGTGAGGCGGACAGGGGTGCCTTCACCGAGGTGCCAGTCGGTGTCGGTCGCTTCAAGCCGGTTTCCGTCGAGGCTGATGCCGAAGAACTTGAGGTTGCGTTGGCTGGAGTTCTCCAGGACGTGGCGGAGGGTTTCCACCGGTGGTGGCTCGAGGCCAAGTGCTTCGGTGATGTCGAGGCCGTGGATGACGTCGTGGCTCAGCGCTCCGGCTTGGCCACCCCCTGGCGGACGCCAGTGGCTCTCGACATGGCGCTCCAGTGAACGCAGCAACTCTTCGTCGGTCATGACGGAGGCATCACGTTTGGCGGCAAGATCGGCGAAGCGGTTGAAGTTGCCGCGCGCCGCGAGGATGCCACGGACCACTGCCCAGCCGGAGTATCGGTAGGCCATTGAGAGGTGAGCCGTGACCTCACGCACCCGCCAGCCATCACACAGGGATGTCTGGTCCCAGTCTGTGGGAGCGAGTTCTTTGAGCACGCCGACGAGGCGACGCCGCTCGGCGACGGTGACTGCATACA
>CBDTVQ010000180.1:0-4850 GCA_965364045.1 uncultured Tessaracoccus sp.
GGCGCTTGTGAGCGGAAACACCGTCGTCGTTGCGAGTGAATCATCTCCGCTACCGGCAATCAGCCTGGCCGAGGTGCTCGCCACCAGTGACGTGCCAGGAGGCGTCGTGAACATCCTCACCGGTTCGCCTGCGGAAATCGCCCCGTGGCTGGCAAGCCACGCGGATGTCAATGCACTCGACCTCGCAGGCGCAGCCAACCTGGATTGGGTGGACCTCCAGATCGCAGCCGCCGACACGCTGAAGCGCGTATTGCCGCCCGAAACAGGAATTCCAGCTCCGGCCGTCGACCGCATCCAGTTCTTCACCGAGACGAAGACAGTGTGGCATCCCAAGGGCATCATCTAGCGGATCGGAGCGCACTTTGAGTGGGTGCACTTCCCCGAAGCGGGACTCGGCGTTTCACAGTGGCCGACCCTCGATAGGCTGAGGACCATCTACTTGGATTAAGGATCAGCAATGGAAATATCACGTGAAGCACTGGCGAAGATGGTCGACCACACCCTCCTGAAGTCCGACACCACCCAGGCCCAGGTGTCGCAACTGGTGGCGGAGGCGAAAGAGGTGGGTGCCTACTCAATCTGTGTCTCCCCCTCGATGCTCCCCCTGCCCGACGACCTGGGGCATCTGAAGCTGGTGACACTCTGTGGTGGCCCTTCCGGCAGTCACACGCCTGCGGCCAAGGCCTTCGAGGCAGCCGAATCCTGCAAGCTCGGCGCCGACGAGATTGACATGGTTATCAACATCGGGTTGCTCAAGGGTGGGCGTCCGGAGAAGGTGCGTGAAGAGATCGAGGCAGTTCGAGCGGTCACGAGCGGACTGCTCAAGGTCATCATCGAGGCTGCGGCGCTCACGGATGAAGAGATCGTCGCTGCATGCCAGGCCGCCGAAACCGCTGGCGCCGACTACGTCAAAACCTCCACGGGCTTCCATCCCTCGGGCGGTGCGAGCGCTCACGCGGTGCGGCTGATGGCTGAGACCGTCGGTGGTCGACTGGGTGTGAAGGCCTCCGGCGGCATCCGCGACTGGGACACCGCCCAGGCTATGGTCGCTGCCGGTGCCACGCGGCTGGGACTCTCCGGCACCCGCGCAGTCCTCGACGGCTCCGTGGCCGACGGCGGGTACTGACCACCGCTGACTGAACGGAGCCCCCGTGCCCGAATGGTTGCAAGCAGGGCTGACCGGTCTGGGAGCCGGCTCAGCACTGCTGATTGGAAGCGCCCTCGCGTGGTTCATTCGCATCCCCGCGAAAGTGGTGGCGGGCATCATGGCTTTCGGCGCGGGGGTTCTGATATCCGCCCTGTCCTTCGAATTGGTGAACGAGGCGATCGAGCACGACGGTCTTTTGACAACCGTGCTTGGCTTCCTCGCCGGGGCGCTCGTCTATGTGGGGCTGAACATCTGGTTGGCCCATCACGGCGCCAAGCACCGCAAACGCTCCAACCAGCAGCAACAAGATGGTGCTGAGGACGACGGATCAAGCGGTGCCATCGCCGTCGGTGCGCTGCTGGACGGGATCCCCGAGGCCCTGGTGCTGGGTCTCGGATTCGTCACGGGTGGCTTCAACGTGGCGGTGTTCTCAGCGATCTTCATCTCCAACGTACCGGAGGGGCTCTCCAGCACGGCGGGCTGGAAGCGGGCTGGCCGCTCGCCCGCCTACATTTTCGGGGTCTGGGGTTCGATCGCCCTGGCCGTGGCACTGTCCGCGCTGGCAGGCTTCCTACTCCTCGACGGCGCATCCCCCACGACCCTGGCGCTGGTCAATGCGGTTGCCGCGGGCGCCATTCTGGCCATGATCAGCGACACCATGATCCCGGAGGCCTTTCAGGAGGATTCCCTCTACGCCGGACTGTTGACGACTCTTGGCTTCCTCGCGGCCCTCTCGTTGCACCACTCGAATCTGTGACTCCCGGTCAGGGAGGCCTCTCACTGCGCGAACTGGCGGGAGTACAGGGACGCATAGCGTCCCCTGCTGGCCATCAGGTCGTCGTGCGTGCCGCGCTCGACGATGAGGCCCCCATCCACCACGAGGATCTGGTCAGCGTCCCGCACCGTTGACAGGCGGTGGGCAATGACGATGGCCGTGCGCCCCTGCCGTGCCACATCGAGCGCCTGCTGAACGAGGTGCTCTGAGCCGGAGTCGAGGTGTGCCGTGGCCTCATCCAGCACGATGACGGGTGGGGCTTTCAGCAGCAGCCGGGCGATCGCGAAGCGCTGGCGCTCACCGCCACTGAGCCGGTACCCGCGCTCCCCCACCACCGTCTCCATGCCGTCCGGCAGTCGTCGCACGAGCTCCGCCACCAGCGACTGCTCGAGCACGCTCCACAGCTCCGCGTCGGTGGCCTCCGGGCGGGCATATCGGAGGTTGGCGGCAATGGTGTCGTGGAACAGGTGGGCGTCCTGGGTCACATATCCCACGTTCTCCCGCAGGTTCTGCAACCGCAGCTCACGCACGTCGGTGCCTGCCACCTCCACCACCCCGGCGTCCACGTCGTAGAGACGCGCGATCATGTTGGTGATGGTGGTCTTGCCGCCACCAGAGGCCCCCACCAGCGCCACGGTGTGGCCGGGCGAGGCGTCGAAGGACACCCCCCTGAGGACGGGTTGGCCCGCCGTTTCCCGCAGCGCGGCCTCAGGCTCAAGCGAGGGTAGGGACACGGTCTCGGCATCGGGATAGGTGAACCACACGTCGCGGAACGAAACGGTCAGGGGGCCATCGATGTCCCGCGCGTCCGCGCGGTCTGCTATGGCATGCGGGATGTCGAGAACCTCGAACACACGATCAAAGCTCACGAGCGCCGTCATGACGTCCACACGCAGGTTCGAGACCTGCATCAGTGGCCCGTACAGCCGCGCCAGCAGGGCAACAAGCGCGGTCAGGGTGCCGAGCGTGAGTTGCTCACGTGCCGCAGCCACACCGCCGAAGCCATAGAACATGGCGGTGGCCAGGGAGGCGACGAGCATCATCGCCGTCATGAAGACCCGCTGCGTCATGGCGATCTTCACGCCGGATTCAGCGACGTCGCCTGCCTGACCCGCAAATCTCTCGTTCTCCGTGTCGTGGTTACCGAAGAGCTGCATGAGAAGGGCGCCCGAGACGGAGAAACGCTCCGTCATCGTCGAGGTCATCTCCGCGTTCTGCTGCATTCGGTGCCTGGTCAGTCCGGCCAGCCGCGTGCCGACGGCCCGGGCGGGAATCATGAACAGCGGCAGCAGCACCAGGGCGGCCAGCGTGAGCTGCCAGGACAGCGCCAGCATCGCCCCCACCACCAGCACGAGTGTGGAGACGTTGCTGACGGCAGAGGAGAGCGTGGAGGTGAAGGCCTGCTGGGCCCCGGCGACGTCGCTCTGGAGCCGGGAGACGAGTTTGCCCGTGTTGGAGCGGGTGAAGAATGCCACCGACATGCGCTGGACGTGATTGAAGAGCTGACCCCGCAGATGGAGGATCAGGCCTTCCCCGATTCTCGCGGAACACCACCGCTCCACCACGCTGAGCGCTGCAGCCAGCACGGCCATGCCTGCAACAACGAGCGACAGCGTGATGATCAGTGGGACGTCCCCCCCGAGCACGCCGTCGTCGATGATCTGCTTGAACAGCAGTGCGGGCGCCACTCCGAGCGCGGCACCGGCGACGACGGTGATGAGGAAGACCGTGATCATTCCCTTGAACGGTGCGCCGTAGGCCAGTACGCGCCGCACGATGCCCTTGGGTAGTGCATGGTTCTTGATCGCTGGATCCATGGAAATCCCCCCCATCACGCGCGCGCCGGCGTAGCCGTGCCCGCGCATCACCGGATCGCCTCGGTACTGGTGGTGGTCCGTCCGCTGCGGCGCAGGGACCGCAGCTCGGCCACACGGAACAGCTTGGTGGTGGACAGCCCGAAGGGACTGGCGATCTGCGCCCCGAAGGTGGAGCCGGCTGCGAGCCCCAGTGCGACAAGCACCGCGTTGCCCAGGCTGATCTGCGCCTGCACGCTGAGCGGTTCATTGACGCTGCGGATCACCTCGTAAAGACCCCTGTACAGGGCGGATCCGGGCATCAGGGCAACCACGCCCACCGTGACGAGCGCCACCAATGGGATCCTGAATCTACCCACGATGAACTGGGCGAAGAAGCCCACAACCATGGCACCCAGTGCAGCCGCGGCCGGCCAGTTGCCGACGTGGGGCAGAGCCCACTGGTACACGGCGAATCCGCCAGCGGCCAGGATCGCGACGAAAGGCAGAGCCCGCAGGCCCAACTGGAAACCGAACGCCAACCCCACGGCGATCACCACAGCCCAGAGGACCTGCAGTGCGGATGGACTGGCGTAGCCGCTGGTGGGAGCGATATAACCCTGTACGCCCACCGCAAGGCCTGCCCACAGCGTGACCGCGACACCCACGATGATGCCCGCCGTCTGCAGGACAGCGTCAAATGTGCGAGCGCCAGCGGTGATGAGGTTCCCATCCATGGCATCACGAGCGGCTCCGACGACACCGACGCCGGCCAGCGCGGTGACGATCCCGGCAGACACGATGAGGGACGGCGAGACCATGGAGAACCATCCGGAATCACCCGCTCGCACATGCATGATCCATACCGCCATGGCAGTGGGAACGGCCGCCCCAAATGCCTGGCTGAAAAAAACAGACAACTGGGACCGCGACAACATGAGTTGGACGAGGTACATCAGCGCGTTGGCCAGGGCAGCCAGCGCCATCTCCCCGGGACGCCCGCCCAGGATGGCCGCCACTCCCACTCCCGTCAGAGCCTGCCCGAGGGTGATCACCCACGCACGGTACGGTCGGGATCCGCTGCGCAGAGCGTCGAGCTTTTCGCGCGCCACCTCCAAATCCATCTTTCCTGTGC
>CBDTVQ010000181.1:0-4832 GCA_965364045.1 uncultured Tessaracoccus sp.
CAGCGGCGCATGGTTGGGCAGCATGACCCCGCCCGAGCCGACGATGAGACGTCGTGTCCGTCCAGCTGCCTGGCCCACGAGAACTGCCGTTGATGATGAGGCAACGGCCGAGGTGTTGTGGTGCTCGGCGAACCACACCCGCCGATACCCCAGTGCATCAGCAGCCTCCACGGATTCCATGGAGGCTTCGATTGCATCACCCACGCTCTGCCCCGTGGAAACGGACACAAGATCGAGGATGGACAGCGGAACATGGGTGGATGACGGCCTGTGACTCATGCTCCCCATGGAACCACGCCACTCAAGTGGCGTAGAGTGTTTCAGTTGCACCGTTGCCGCTCCTGGTCGCTCCAGGACGCGGCTCTTTGTGTTTTTGTGTCTCGCGATTTCTTCCCCCCGTATGAAAAGAGCCCCAGATGTCCGCCCAACTCGGCGACCGTTTCAGCCGTCGCCGCCGCATCGCGTTCATCCTGACCCTGGGGCTCCTGACGGCGCTGGGCCCCTTCACCATCGATCTCTACCTCCCCTCGTTCCCCGCCCTCAAGGACGATCTGCTCATCAACGATGCGCAGGTGCAGATCACACTCTCCGCCACGACGCTCGGGTTCGCCCTCGGCCAATTGTTGATCGGCCCGTTGAGCGATCGTCTCGGCCGCAAACTTCCCCTGCTGGCCATGAGTTCCCTGCACGTCGTCGCCTCCGTGCTGGTTGCCATCTCCCCCAACGTTGAGTTTCTGACTGCGATGCGGGCCCTGCAGGGTCTGGGCGCCGCAGGCGGGGCTGTCGTGGCAATGGCCATGGCTCGGGATCTCTTTGACGGGCGACGGCTCGTGGTCATGCTGTCCCGGCTGGCCCTCGTCAGTGGAATGGCTCCCATCGTGGCGCCCCTGGTGGGCTCCTGGATGGTCACCTTCGTCTCGTGGCGAGGTGTGTTCTGGGCTCTGGCCCTGTACGGAGCTTCCATCGTTGCTCTCGTCTGGCTGCTCATCGTGGAAACCCGTCCTCCCACGGAACGCACAACAGGCGGTTGGAAGGTGATGGCCGGTGCTTACCGCCGGGTCCTGAGTGATCGGGTGTACGTGGGTGCCTGGCTGACGGGTGCCGCGGCTTTTGCCGGACTCTTCTCCTACGTCACGACGTCCTCGGTACTGCTGCAAGAGGTTTTCGGGCTCTCCCCGCGCGGGTTCGGAGCGGTTTTTGCAGTGTGTTCGGTGGGTGTCTTCGTCGGGGTGCAAGCGGGCAGCCGCCTCGCACCCCGCATTGGCCCCCAACGTGTCCTCGTCCTTGCCACCGCGGGTATGGTGCTGGCAGCCGCTGCGCTGCTGGCTGTCAATGCCATCTCGGACTCCTGGATTCCACTCGTGCCGTGCATGTTCTTCTTCACCATGAGTTTCGGTGCCTGCCCGCCAAATCTTCAGGTGCTGGGCCTGCAGCACCACCGCAAGGACTCCGGCGTTGCGGCATCCCTGATGGGCGCACTGAACATGACTGCGGCAGCGATCGTGGGGCCGCTGATCGGTCTCGCCCCACTCACGAGCGCCGCACCCATGGGCGTGGCGATGCTGATCTGTGGAGCGCTTGCCGCGCTCTTCCTGTGGACCATCATTCGTCCGCGCTCACTCCAGGTCCGGCTGGACTGAACACCTCCATACCGCTCGCATGGGATACAACAGCACTGTGAAGATCACGAGCCCACGCATCCGACCCGAGCTGTTGCTGCTCGTGTCCATTGCTTCGGTACAGCTCGGCTCCTCTTTCGCCAAACAACTCTTCGATCTGGCGCCGCCATGGATCGTCGTGTGGCTGCGGCTGCTCACCAGCGGGATGGTCCTTGCAGTGTTCGCCAGGCCACGCCTGAAAGGTCGCTCGTGGTTGGAGTGGCGACGCGTGCTGGCCTATGCGCTCAGCCTCACGCTGATGAATGCCTCGTTCGTGATGGCCATCGACCGCATCCCCATTGGCATGGCCGTGACCTTCGAGTTCCTGGGCCCATTGGGTGTGGCTGTCGCAGGCTCCCGTCGCGCCAAGGACTTCGTCTGGGCAGGGCTTGCCGCCCTGGGCGTCGCGCTGCTCGGATTCACCCCGGGAGATCTCGATCCCGTTGGCATTGCCTTCGCTCTGTTCGCAGGGGCGTGTTGGGCCGCCTACATCGTGGCCGCCGGTCCGGCATCGCAACACTGGGCGGGAGCCACGGCCGTGACCATCTCATCCTGGGTGGGCACGCTGCTGCTCTTCCCACTTGTGCTGGCCACCCTCGCTGCGGGTACGACGGCCTGGGTTTCGAACCCCACCGTGTGGGCGTGGGGGCTGGCTCTGGGCCTGCTCGGCTCGGTGATCCCCTATGCCGTGGAGTTGCGTGCGCTGCGGACCATGAACCGGGGTGTGTTCGGGATCATGATGAGCTTGGAGCCCGCCGCCGCGGCCCTGATGGCGTGGCTGGTGCTCTCCGAGGACCTGCGCACCATCGAGATCCTGGCCATGGCGTGCGTTGTCGTAGCAAGCATGGGGGCGCTGCGCGGAAACCGCGCAGCGCCCGATGAACCAGCGATCAGCTGATCGGCGCGGCCTCGGCCTGTGCCTGCTTGTTCTCCTTGACCACCGGCTTGGCGTCGACGCCGGCCTCCTTGCGCTGCTGGGGCGTGATGGGCGCCGGAGCCTGCGTCAGGGGGTCGTAACCGTTCCCGGTTTTCGGGAAGGCAATGACGTCGCGGATGGATTCGGAGCCGCTCAGCAGAGCCACGATCCGGTCCCAACCAAAGGCGATTCCGCCGTGGGGCGGAGCGCCGAAGGCGAAGGCGTCGAGAAGGAAGCCGAACTTCTCCTGCGCCTCCTCCTCGCCGATCCCCATGACACGGAAGACACGTTCCTGGATGTCGCGACGATGGATTCGGATGGAGCCGCCACCGATTTCGTTCCCGTTGCACACGATGTCGTAGGCGTAAGCCAGGGCGTTGCCGGGATCCGTGTCGAAGGTGTCCAGGCATTCCGGCTTGGGCGAAGTGAAGGCGTGATGCACGGCGGTCCACGCAGAATCGCCGAGCGCGACGTCGCCCTCGCTGACGGCTTCATTCGTGGGCTTGAAGAGCGGGGCATCCACCACCCACAGGAAGCTCCAGGCCTCCTCATCAATCAGTCCACAGCGTCGGCCAATCTCCGCACGTGCTGCACCGAGAAGATTCTGCTGCGCAGTGCGGGGGCCGGCGCCGAAGAAGATGCAGTCACCGGGGGTTGCACCAGTACGCCCGGGCAGGGCCGCGAGCTCAGCCTCGGACAGGTTCTTGGCGACCGGTCCTCCGAGCGTGCCGTCCTCTGCCACCGTCACGTATGCCAGGCCCTTGGCACCACGCTGCTTGGCCCATTCCTGCCACGCATCGAAAGTGCGGCGGGGCTGTGACGCCCCGCCCGGCATGACGACGGCACCCACGTAGGGGGCCTTGAACACGCGGAAGTCGGTGTCCGCGAAGAGGTCTGTGAGTTCGGTGATCTCGAGGTCGAATCGGAGATCGGGCTTGTCCGAGCCGTAGCGGTCCATCGAGTCCGCAAACTTCAGGCGTGGGAAGGGCGTCTGGAGTTCATGGCCCTTCAGTGCCCAGACCTTCTTGAGGATGGCCTCGGCGAGTTCAATGACGTCATCCTGCTCAACAAAGCTCATCTCGATGTCGAGCTGGGTGAACTCTGGCTGCCTGTCGGCGCGGAAGTCCTCGTCCCTGTAGCACCGGGCGATCTGGTAATACCGCTCCATGCCAGAAACCATGAGCAATTGCTTGAACAGCTGGGGCGACTGCGGCAGGGCGTACCAGGACCCCGGGGCGAGGCGGGCAGGGACAACGAAGTCGCGAGCACCCTCCGGAGTGGAACGGGTCAGCGTTGGCGTCTCGATCTCGATGAACTCGCGCTCGTCGAGCACCGTGCGGGCGGCTCGGTTGACCGATGAGCGGAGGCGCAGCGCCTCGGCTGGCGCAGGACGGCGAAGGTCCAGGTAGCGGTACTTCAGGCGCGCTTCTTCGCCAACACCACTGCGCTCATCGATCTGGAAGGGCAGTGGTGCCGAAGTGTTGAGCACCTCGAGTTCGGAGATGGCCACCTCGATATCGCCGGTCGGCAGGTCCGGGTTCGCGTTGCCCTCGGGACGGGCCTCGACCACGCCGGTCACCTGGATGCAGAACTCGTTGCGCAGGTCATGGGCCCCGGAGGAGTCGAGAACCTCGTCGCGGACAACGACCTGCGCGACCCCGGAGGCATCCCTGAGATCGATGAAGGCCACGCCACCGTGGTCGCGGCGCTTGGCCACCCAGCCTGCGAGTACAACGGTCTCCCCTGCGTGCTCTGCGCGCAGATCCCCGGCCCTGTGGGTGCGAAGCATATGAATTCAAATCCCTTCGTGGTAAAGATCAGTTGCAAATACTGCGGTTGAAAATGGTTGTCACCAAGTGGTGACGATGCCCGGTCTGAGATCGGCTGCCGGCGGCTCCCACGTGGCAGGATCGGCCTCTTCCTGTGCGCCCGTGCGGATGTCCTTCACGGAGTTGCCGAACCAGACGAACGGAATGCCGCGACGATCAGCGTGGCGGATCTGCTTGCCGAACTTGTCTGCCCTCGGCGCCACCTCACAGGCGATGCCCCGGGCACGCAGGGAACGCGCTACGCCGTCGGCGGACGGGCGGCTCTCCTCGTCATCGACGGCCACGAGCACACAGCTGGGTACGGAGCGGCTGGACGTCAGGTGTCCCCTGCCCACGAGCGGCGCGAGGATGCGCGTCACGCCGATGGTGAGGCCGACGCCGGGATAGGTGTTCTTGCCGTCGCTGGCCAGCGCGTCGTAGCGACCGCCG
>CBDTVQ010000182.1:0-4832 GCA_965364045.1 uncultured Tessaracoccus sp.
CGTGGAATCGTCCAGCGTGAGGAACACCCCCCGCCTGCCGGAGCGCACCGGCGGGGTCTGGGTGGCCACCTTCACCCCACAGATGAACACCTCGGAGCGGTTGCGCTGCTGCAGCAGTCGTTGCGAACTGGTGGCACCGAACGCTCGCAGGAACGGCAGGTAACGCTCCATGATGTGCTGGCTGGCATCCAGACCCAGAATCTCCAATTCCGAGCGCAACCGCTGGTCATCATCCATCTCCGGCAGCCCGGTGGCCACCACATCCACCGCCTCCCCACCGTCGCTGAAATCGAAGGCTCCCTGTATCGACTGCGGCTGTGGCGGTGGTGTTGACCGGCGCTGGGCATGGGCCAGCGCTCCCGGGTCCTCGATCCCCTGCAACCCCCCGCGAAGGGCGGGGGTGCGGCGCCGGCCGCCGGCTCGCGACCGGGCGCGATCATCGGAGCGACGCATGCGTTGCAGGTCTGCCAGCGCGAGAAGCAGGTCGCGACGAGTGACCTGGTCATTGCGGGCGACGGCGTCCGAAACCCCGGGAATGTTGTACAGCCTGTCGAAGGCGCCGGCCAGGACGAGCCGCTCCACCACTGGATGATCCACTGCGGCGCGCGACCAGAAATCGCTGAGCGACGCATAGGGCTGACCGGCCACGATCCGTCCGATCTCCGCCTCGCCCATGCCCTTCACGTCGGCCAAGGACAACCGGATGCCCCAGCCGGAGATGGTGGGCAGGCCATTGACGGCCACTGGTTGCCGCCATGAAGGAGGCAGCGCCGTGGCGTCCAGGTCAAGGGCCTCCTCCTCTGAATCCTCCCGCTCCACGTGGTAGGCGCCATCGCTGTGGTTGACGTCCAGGCCGAGCACCTGGATTCCCATGCGTCGGGCCTCCTCGAGCAGCAACCGCTTGGGATACATGCCCGGATCATGGGTGAGGATTCCGGAGATGAAGTGTGCCGGGTAGTGGCGCTTCAGCCATGCCGACTGGTAGGTGGGCAGGGCGAACGCGGCAGCGTGGGCCTTGCAGAAGCCGAAGGAGGCGAAGGCCACCAGGATGCCCCACAGCTCCTCGATGATCGGCTCGCTGTATCCCTTCTTCTGCGCGCGCGGCCACAACCATTGTTTGACCTCCTTCTGTCCATCCCGGTCCCCCAGCGCCCGTCGCACCTCGTCGCCCTGTGCGAGTGAGCACCCGGTGGCGATGGAGATCAGCATGATCACCTGTTCGTGGAACACCACCACGCCACCGGTCTGTTCAAGAGCGGGGATGAAGTCCGCATGTAGATACTCGGGCTTGCGCCAGCCATGCCGGGCCTCCAGGAACGGGGTGATCATGTCTGATTTCACGGGCCCGGGGCGGAACAGGGAGATGTCGATGATGATGTCGTGGAAGGTTTCGGGACCGAACTTGCCCACGAGTTCCCGCTGTCCGGGGGATTCGATCTGGAAACAGCCGAGCGTGGCGCGATGGGCGATCATGTCGTAGGTGTCCGCGTCATCGAATGGGGCGAGGGCGTCGATGTCCGGGGTGGGCCCCGGGGGCTGGGTTCGCTTGATTTCGTTCAGTGCATGCGCCATGGAGGACTGCATGCGGATGCCCAGCACGTCGAGCTTCAGCAGGCCGAGATCCTCCACGTCGTCCTTGTCGAACTGGCTCATGGGGAACCCGCCGTAGCTGGCCTCCATGGGTGTGCGCTGGCCCAGCGAGGAATCGCTGAGCAGCACGCCGCAGGGGTGCAGGGCGATGTGGCGGGGCAGACCGTCGAGGGACTCCACCAGGTTGAACAGCACCTCCAGCCGCTGCTCACCAAGGCCTGCGGCCCTCAGCTCCGGCAGATCACGAAGTGCCGCCTTGGCGTCGCGCGCCCTCACGTGGGGGAAGGCCTTGGCCATGGCGTCCACCTCCGCGGGTGGCAGGCTGAGTGCCGCGCCCACGTCGCGGACGGCGTGGCGCACCCTGTAGGTCTCCAGCATCGCCACGCAGGAGACGCGCTGGCCGCCGAAGGTGTCGAGAACCTTCTCGTAGATCTCGGTGCGGCGGTGGGACTCGACGTCCAGATCGATGTCCGGCAGCGCATGCCGCAGCGGGGAGAGGAACCTCTCCATCAGCAGGCCGTGGGCAATGGGATCCACGCCGGAGATGCCGAGCGCATAGTTCACGAGGCTGCCCGCCCCTGATCCACGAGCGGCGCATCGAATGCCGAGAGCGCGAATGAGTTGCACCACGTCGGCAACGGTCAGAAAGTAGGACTCAAACCCGAGTTTGCCGATGACGGCCAGTTCGTCCTCGAGCCGGTTGCGTACCTCGAGCCCCGTTGTGGGGTACTGGGCGGCCAACCCTGCTTCGCAGCGGGCACGCAGGACGGCGGGCGCCTGTTCAGTCGTGGTGCCGAGCGTCTCGAACTCCGGCAGCCGGATCTCCCCCAGCCCGATGTCGGCAATGGGATCCAGCCGGCACTTCAGAGCAAGTTCCCGGGTGCGGCGCAGCAGTGCACCGGGATCCTCGCCTGCCAGCAGGGCCGCCTCCTCGGCGGCGAACGTCATGGCCGCCGTGCCCTTGAGATGGCCCTCGGCGTTGCGTCGATCAATGTTGCGGAGATCCAGCGGAACCAGCCGTCGGGTGGCATCGAGGACGTCGACGGTGGCGGCCTGTTCCCTGCGTGCCATTCGCACCATGTTGGTCAGCACCGAGACCGTTCCGGCCACCGAGGCCAGCCGCAGGATGCCTGCGGCATGGTGCGCGGAGGTGGTGCCCCGGCCACCCACGTGGTGGTTGGTGGCGGCCAGAACCAACTGATCGCCCAGTTGGTCCCGCCACAGCATCAGCCTCTGGTGCGCTTCGGGGAGACCCCGCTCAGCCAGCAGGTTCCCGACGTCGGAATCGGCGCCCAGCATGACCACGACGTCGCGGCCCACGCAGTGCTGGAAGATCAACTCTGCCGTGACCACCGGGTTGCCCCGATCTCCACTGAGGTGAGCATCGGTGATGAGGGAGCACAGTGCGGCCCAGCCCGCGCGTGAGGTGGCGGTCACCACCACCCGCGGCAGGCGGAGATCGCGCAACTGGCCGCCCCGGGCAGCCGTGGGCCGTCGCGTTGGCAGTCCCCCGTCACCCAGGGCCAGATCCACACCCACCACCGGCGCGATTCCCGCTTTCAGGCAGGCCTTGGCGAACCGGACAGCCCCGTACAGCCCGTTGCGATCGGTCAGTCCGAGCGTGTCCATACCCAAGTCCGCAGCCGTTGCCACCAACGCACTGGGATGTGACGCGCCGTACTGGAAGGAGTATCCCGAGGCCACCCGCAGGTGGCTGAACTGCTCGGTCATGAGACAACCCTCCGGAACCGCATCCGGCGGGCGACATCGGTGGTGAAGCGTTCCAGGTCGCGCACCAGATCATCCGCCTCGCGTTCGGCGACGATGGCCCGCTCCCCTGCCGCCACCACCTGCACGCGGGTGGAGAGGTACCCGAAGAAGGCGGCCCACTCCGCCAGGTGCGGGGCGCGACGTGCCAGCAGTTCCCAGACGTCGTGTCGGCCACGGACGCGCCCCGGTATGGCGGAGATCACCACCAACGCCAACGCCTCGGCGCTCTTGTGGGCGGCCACGTAGCGATCAGCCGGATGTTCGATGCAGCCGATGGTCGCCAGGTCCTGTGGGGTGGGGACGGTCATCAGTCGCACACCGCCTGGAGCACCCAGTTTTCGCGACCCACGGAGCGGGCCAGTTCATAGACGCCCCGCTGCATGCCATTGCCGGCCTCGACGCGCCACACTTCCATCTCCTCCAACAGGTCAGTCCCTACTGTGGCGTCGGTGGCGGTGCTCATCGGCATTGCGTCCGTGGACGACGCAGTCGTGGCAGCATCCCCGCGTGCTGCGGACACCCGTGGCGATTCCCACCACGCCGTGGATCTGCTCCACCTGCCCTGGATCTCCTTCACGAGCAGAAGGCGGTCGCGCCAGATGAACTGCTGGGGACGGTCGCTGAAGAGGACGCAGATGGGTTCGTCGTAGGTGCGCATGAGGCCTCCGGGTTCGTTGCTATCGGTGACAACTGACTTATCGGTTCGACCCTGCTTTGAGGAGGCTTTGGGCCCCGGCGCAGGGGTCGAAGCCACGCCGGGGCCCAAAGCAGCCCTTCGTGTATCAAGTGGTGGTTCTGGGTCCTTCCCCGGACCTCATTCGAACAACCGTTCGATACGACAACCACTATAAGCCCGCCCCCTGACAGTCCGTCAAGGCCTTGGCGAGTCGCGCTCACGACGCAGCACGAAGGGACGCTTAGGTGTTCAACTTCTGCTCGACTACCAACAGAAGTTGAACGCCCAAACCCTCAAGGCATGTGGGAGCTGGGTTCCCAGTGGCCCGGGCGGGCGAGTTCCACGTAGTTGGCAGCCACGTGCGTGGCTGTCACGGTAGCTGTGCAGAACAGCAACGAGAGGGTGGGGATGCCCCATGGGCGGTTGTCCCGGATGATTGCGGTGTCGTCGGTGGCAGGCACCTCAGTGCTGCGCTCCAGCAGCCCCAGCCAGGGGCCGAACCAGTCTGCGACATCGTCGCCGGGGGCGGTTGCCCGGAACTCCTCCAGCCAGCGGAGGACCCGGGCGAACGACGGGTCGTTGGGGATCGCGCTGTTGACCAGCATGTGCACACCCGGAGGCAGGAGTTGAGTCGTGCGCTCGTCGCCGTCGGAGAGTGTGAGGGAGACCCGGGACCCGGTCACGCTGACCAGGTTGTAGGGCTGGGTGCGGCGGGAGGTCTCCGGAGTCCGACCGGAGACGGCGTCCAGCACCACCTCGCCCCGGCTGGCCAGCCACGGCTTCGACTTCGGGCCAC
>CBDTVQ010000183.1:0-4820 GCA_965364045.1 uncultured Tessaracoccus sp.
CCCTGGCTAAGGTCCATGCGACTCTGGCCGATCGGCTCCCCACGGGCTCGAGCGACGGAGCGTCACTGGCCAGCACGTTTCGTCGGAGATTTGAAAGCGCTGCCGAAGAGGCCCCCGAGATCATGGAACATCGCGATGCGATCCGTAGTACCTGGAGTGCGCTCCCCAGCACACTGGAAACCCAGCGCATCCATGGCGACTGCCATCTCGGGCAAGTTCTCCTGTCAGGCGGCGAATGGCGCTACGTGGACTTCGAGGGAGAACCACTGAAGACGCTCGACGAGCGGCGTGAACCGGATTCCCGGTGGCGCGACGTGGCGGGAATGCTGCGCTCCTTCGACTACGCGGCGGCTGCCGGCGGCGCGTCCGACACCTGGCTGGCAGAGTGCCGAAAGGCATTTCTGGACGGCTACGGGCAACCGACAGCGGACGAGACGGCGCTACTCGCCGCTTTCGAGGCCGACAAGGCCGTTTACGAAGTCATCTACGAACGACGCAACAGACCCCACCTGATACATGTACCGATAGATTCACTGAACCGATTGGCAGGAGAAACACGATGACGCAGAACCAGTTCGGCGGACTGACCGGCACCGATCTCGAAGGCTTCCACACGGGCGGCGACACGGAGCTCTGGAAACGTCTCGGCAGTTTCGTCGCGACCATCGACGGCGAGGACGGACCTGTCCACGGCGTTCGCTTCGCCGTCTGGGCGCCCAACGCCCAGCGAGTCCAGGTGACCGGCGATTTCAATGGTTGGGATGCCGACGATCTCTCTCTGGTCCCCGGCTCCGGGGTCTGGGCCGGTTTCATTCCCGGTATTGGCGAGGCCGCCCTGTACAAGTTCCGCATTCAGGGCGCTGACGGCGCGTGGCGCGAGAAGGTGGATCCCATGGCTCGCTTCAGCGAGCAGGCTCCCACCAATGCCAGCATCGTCTACGAGTCCAAGTACGTCTGGTCCGACGACGACTGGATTGCTCAGAGGGAGAAGTCCCGCGCGCACGCCGAACCGATGAGCGTCTACGAGCTCCATCTCGGTGGCTGGCGCCCCGGCAAGTCCTACCTCGAACTCGCTGATGAACTCGTGGAGTACATCACCTGGCAGGGCTATACCCACGTGGAGCTCATGCCCGTATCCGAGCATCCCTTCGCCCCCTCCTGGGGTTACCAGGTGTCGGGCTACTTCTCCCCCACCAGCCGCTTCGGCAAGCCCGACGACTTCCGCTACCTTGTGGATCGTCTGCACCAGGCCGGCATCGGGGTCATCCTGGACTGGGTACCCGGCCACTTCCCCAAGGACGACTGGGCGTTGGGCCGCTTCGATGGCACAGCCCTTTACGAGCACGCCGATCCCCGCCAGGGCGAGCACAAGGACTGGGGCACCTACATCTTCAACTACGGCCGCAACGAGGTGAAGAGCTTCCTTGTCTCCAATGCGCTGTACTGGATCAACGAGTTCCACATCGACGGCCTCCGCGTGGACGCCGTCGCCTCCATGATCTATCTCGATTACTCCCGTGAAGAGGGCGAGTGGGTCCCCAACCAGTACGGCGGCCGTGAGAACCTCGAAGCCATTGACTTCCTGCGCTGGGTGAACCTGCACCTCTACGAGCGCCACCCGGGCGTCCTCATGATCGCTGAGGAGTCCACCAGCTTCCCGGGCGTGACCAAGCCGGTCCATGAGGGCGGACTGGGCTTCGGGTTCAAGTGGAACATGGGCTGGATGAACGATTCCCTGCGCTACCTGGAACTCGATCCCGTCTACCGCCAGTACGAGCACAACCTCATGACCTTTGCCATGGTGTACGCGTACTCGGAGAACTTCATCCTTCCCATCAGCCACGACGAGGTCGTGCACGGCAAGGGCTCCATGATGCAGAAGGTTCCCCAGGATGACTGGCGCAAATTCGCCACCCTGCGCGCCTTCTACTCCTTCATGTGGAGCTTCCCGGGCAAGCAGCTGATCTTCATGGGCAGCGAGTTCGGCTCTCGTCCCGAGTTCAATGAGGCCACCGGGCTCGAATGGTGGGTCAGCGACCTGTGGGGCCACCGTGGTCTGCAGCAGCTGTTCCGTGACCTCAACGCCCTGTACCGCGACAATGCGCCGCTGTACGAGCTGGACAACTCCCCGTCCGGCTTCACCTGGATCCGTGGTGACGATGCAGCACGCAACACCCTGAGTTGGGTGCGCCATGACGAGGCAGGCAACCACGTCGCATGCATCACGAACTTCTCTCCACAGCCGATCACTGACATGTCCATCGGACTTCCGGAGGCGGGCACGTGGGAGGAGATTCTCAACACGGATTCCTCTGTGTACGACGGTAGCGACGAGTTCGGCAACCTCGGTCAGGTGACCGCGCGTGAGCAGGCATGGGGCCACTTCCCGGCCCAGGCCAATGTGACCGTGCCGCCGCTCGGTTCCGTGTGGCTGCGTCGACGGGCCGCGGCTGACGCGTCGTGACCGATTTCAGTGTCCAGGTGGAGATCTCCGGCGACGTCGGCGTGTTGCGGTGGAAGGAGCAGCGCGTCGACGCGGAGACACTCGAGAAGGCCGTGAGCCTGGCCGCTGACGACGCCATCCTCGCGCACGAACTGCGTCGCCTGCAGGTGGACCTTCCGGCAAACGACCTGGCTGCGAGACGGGCGCTGCAACGCTGTGGGTTTCGCCTGGAGGGAAGGCTGCGCTCCGCCCAACGGGTGGCCAATGACGATCTCGTTGACGTGCTGATTTATGGACGGCTGGCCATCGATCCCGTGTACGGGGCGCAGGGCTTCTCCGGCGTCATGGATTCTGTGTTGCCGATGAAGCGAATGATCGGCCACGCCGTGTTCCGGGACAGCCGGGGACGGGTGCTGCTGACCGAGACACGCTACAAGGAGGACTGGGAACTGCCCGGCGGAATCGTCGAGGCAGGTGAATCCCCGCGCGTGGGCGCGGAGCGGGAGGTGTTGGAGGAAGTGGGCCTGACCGTCCACTTCGGCGACGCCGCCCTCATCGACTGGATGCCCCCGTACCTGGGATGGTCCGATGCCATCGAGTTCATCTTCGACGGCGGCACGCTTGGACCCGAGGTCGCCGACGGGATCACCGCAACCGACCCACGCGAACTGGTTGCCGTCCACTGGGTGGATCCTGCGGACCTCGACGAGCGGGTGACGGAGCTGTCCGCGCGCCGCATCCGGCTGCTGCTGAGCGGATTCAGAGGCATGACCGAGGATGGCCGCCCCCTCTGAGATCACTCAGTAGCCGGGGAACTCCTCGCTCCTGATGTCGGCCTCATCCACGCTTACGTGATGGAATGTCACTGGAAACGCCCTCCTCGAACTTGTGCCTGTGGTCAAGGGATTCATGGCTACGCGACAGAACTGGGCATGGACAGGGGCCCCTGATGTCACCGACACCAGGTGAAGTGGTGTCAGCCCGCCTCGGTCACGGGTAGAAACTCGCTCAAATACCCGAACAGCCAGACAGCAAATGTCCCAAAAAGAACGATTGCCGCGACGGCACCCACAATGAGGGCAGCCTGTTTGATGCTCATGACCGCATGGTAATTGATGCGCAACACTGCATGGAAATGTGCCCTTTTCGGGCGCCCGTGACTAAGCTCCTTCTTTGGCGCTCGAGCGTCGTCCTCGTCCACACCTTTTTTCAGGAGACACCCATGTCCCAGCCGTACAACGCACCCAACGAGCCCGGGGGCTACGGCCAGCCCGGAGGCTACCAGCCCAACGCCCAGGTCAATCCCGATATGGCCCGGGGTGCCCAGCTTGCGCAAACCTCCATGATCCTGGGAATTCTTTCACTGTTCGTGGTCGGCATCGTGCTCGGCCCCATCGCCATCGTCAAGGCGAAGCAAGCAGAGAAATTGGGTGGCGATGCCAAGGTGGGCAAGATCACCGGATGGATCGGCGCCATTCTCGGTGCCGTCTGGATCATCATCTTTGTCCTCTACATCGTGGCCCTCATCGCCGTTGTCGGAACCTCGAACATCTGATTCCGCGAAGCCGGCACAGCAACGGTTCGGACTCCTATTGTTGGAGTCCGAACCGTTGTTGCTCTCACAGGCGGTTCGTGTAGGACTGTGCTCAGAAAAGTACCGTTGAGAGGCGTCGGCGAGCCGCGAGCACCGATGGCTCGGTCCGGCCCACCACCTCGAACAGCTCCAGAATTCGCACCCTGATGACTTCACGGTCGTCCACCCCGACGGTGGCAGCCAGACCCAACAGCCGGTCGAAGGCCGATTCGGAGGCGCCCTGGATGATCTCCAGGTCAGCGGCCTTCAGCTGGGCCGCCACATCGTCGGGCTCCGCAGAAGCATCGGCCACCACCTTGGCCGCATCGAACTCTGCGCTGCGTGCCAGCAGACTGGCCTGGGCCCGACCGGCGATGACCTCGGCGTCCAGAGGGGTGGCGGCCAACAACTTGTCGAACTCCGCGACGGCCTGCGCGTAGTCGCCGGACTGGAGCGCTTCGTCCGCGGCCTCGAATCGAGGATCCAACGGGGTTTCTGTCTCACCATCCCCCTCCGCAGGAACGCCAGCCACCGGCTGGGCGCGCCCCGTGATGCCGTTGCCCACGGCCAACTGCGCCACCTGATCCAGCACTGCCGCTATTTCCTCGCGGGAGCGGGTTCCCTGGAACAACGGCGCGAGCTGTCCGGCGATCAGGGCGATGACTGTGGGTACCGCCTCAACCTGGAGCGCCTGGGCAAGTCGGGGTTCGGCATCAACGTCCACGCGGGCGAGCAGGTAGCGACCTGCACCGGCGTTCACGAGATCGGCGAGATCCCGAGACAGCGCTGGACCACCGGTGTCCC
>CBDTVQ010000184.1:0-4767 GCA_965364045.1 uncultured Tessaracoccus sp.
CTTCTGGGTGGCAATCTCGCGGACCTGGTCCTTGGTGAGCTTGCCGACCTTGTTGACCAGTGGGTTCTCTGAACCCTTGCTGAGGCCAGCGGCCTTCTTGATGAGTTCGGCTGCCGGCGGCGTCTTCGTGATGAAGGTGAACGTACGGTCCTCGTAGATGGTGATCTCGACGGGGATGACGTTGCCACGCTGGGATTCGGTCGCGGCATTGTAGGCCTTGACGAATTCCATGATGTTGACGCCGTGCGGGCCGAGAGCGGTACCGACAGGCGGTGCGGGCGTGGCGGAGCCAGCGTTCAGTGCGACCTTGACGAGGGCCGCGACCTTCTTCTTGGGAGGCATGAGGGGTCCTTAGTGTTGAGGGTGATGGTGTTGGTGGCATCGGCGCGTCGATCCTTGGGCTGAGAGGGCGCAACCGGTGACAACCAGTAGAGCTTAGACGACTTTCTCGACCTGCTTGAATTCCAGATCGAGTGGCGTCTCACGACCCATGAAGTCCACGAGGGCCTTCAGGCGCGCGTTCTTGGGGTTGAGTTCGGTGATCGTCGCATGCATGCCAGCGAACGGACCATCGGCAACCATGATGGAATCGCCAACTTCGAAGTCGACCACCTCCACCTTCTTGTTCCGCTGCTTGGCGGAGGTGTCGCTGGACTCAGCGGCGACCCGGGCGATGACCGAGGGGGTCAGCATGTGAAGCACCTCTTCCACGCTCAGCGGCACAGGCGTCTGGCCGTGGCCGACGAATCCGGTGACTGAGGGAGTATGTCGTACAACGCCCCAGGACTCGTCAGTCAGTTCCATACGAACCAGGACGTAGCCGGGCAGCACGCAGCGGGTGACTGTCTTGCGGGTGTTGTTGCGCAGTTCGACGACGTCCTCGGTGGGGACGATCGTCTCGAAGATGTAGTCCTCCATGTCCAGGGACTGGGCGCGTGCATCCACGTTCTGTTTGACACGGTTTTCCATGCCCGAATAGGTGTGAATGACGTACCACTCGCCGAACTTGGACTCAAGTTCCTGACGCAGCGCCTCAATGGCGATGTCGGTGTCATCCTCGCCTTCGTCCTCGACCTCTTCCTCGGGTTCGTCCGCCAGCACAACTTCTGCCTCGGCCTCTTCCTCCTCAGACGGGACACTCAGGTCAATTTCGACATCATCGCTTGTCTCGGGGGCATCAATCTCGCCCAGGTCGATCTCGAAATCGTCGGACGTGTTGGTGTTCTCAGTCATCATCAAGCTCCTAGCAGTCTCAGCAGTAGAGCGCCGAACCCGGCGTCAAGCAAGCCCACGAAAGCGATCATGAACAGCACAAAGATGAGCACGGCGAAAAACAGGACCGTGAGTTGCGCCCACGTGGGCCACACGACCTTCTTGATCTCGCCCGCAGACTGCTTGACGAACATGGCGGGGTTCTTGGCGGTGTATGGATCGTATTCTTCCCTGGCAGACTCGGAACGCTTGCGCGTCGCCGTCGTCTTCCTCACGGGGGCGTTGGCACTCCGGCGAACCGAGGCTGCAACAGACTGCTCCTCCGGTGTGAAATCTCCCTCGAGGCCAGCAATCGCGTCATCGTCGGCATCTGCATCCTCGTCGACGGCGTCGCGACGCACGGGTGCAGATGTGGAACGGCGACGGGTTGAGCCCGTGGGACGAACCACCTCAGGGGTCTCTTCGCCGTCATCGGCCTCAAGGTGGTCGCCAGCAGCGTCCGTGCCCTCGAGCGCTTCTTCCTCGCGGTCAGAGGCCCCCGTCGGTTCGGGAGTCTTGTCGCTCACGCGGTTTCCCCTTCAGTCAACAAACAAAATGCCTCACCATCCTGAAAAGGACGGCAGGCGCCTGGAAACAGCCACACTGCTTCGCAGGGCAGGAGGGACTCGAACCCCCAACCTGCGGTTTTGGAGACCGCTGCTCTGCCAATTGAGCTACTACCCTTTATGGCGTCACCGGGGCGCCCGAGTCGGAACCCGAGCGAAACCGACGGCGTCACCAGTTGCTTCATGCTACGCCACGACCCGCTGCTGCGTCGAACCGACGGCTCTTCAGCAGCACCTCACAGGGTGGTGCCGAGAATGTTGACCTCAGGCTCAAGGACGATTCCATAGCGGGCGGCCACTCCGTCCCGGACTTCCCTAGCCAGATCCACCAGGTCAGAGGCATCTGCCTGCCCTCTGTTGGTGAGTGCCAGCACATGCTTGGTGGACAGGCTCGCCCTGTCGTTGCCATGACCGCGCAGGAATCCAGCCTGTTGGATGAGCCAGGCGGCGCTGGTCTTGGTGCGATCGCCGGCGGGGAACCGGGGCGCCTCTGGCGGCAACGTCGCAGCTTCCTCCGGAGTGAGGAGCGGGTTGGTGAAGAAGGACCCTCCACTCCAGGTGTCATGGTCCGCCTCGTCCAACACCATTCCCTTGGACCGTCGAATACCCAGGACCACCTCCCTGACGTGTTTCAAGCTGGCCCTGTCCCCCACGTCGACGCCGAGCGCTCGGGCGAGTTCCGGGTAGGCGATCGTGGCGCTGAGGTCCCCCAGTGGGAACTGGAAGGTGACGTCGAGGATGCACCAGCGCCCCGGGTTGCGCTTGAAGATCGACGTCCGATACCCGAACTCGCAGTCGACGGCCGCAAAGGTCCGGAAGGTGCCGGTACTGCGATCCAGGGTGCGAACGGAACTGATGGTGGCAGCCACGTCCATCCCGTAGGCCCCCACGTTCTGGATGGGCGTGGCACCAACGGAGCCGGGAATACCCGAGAGAGTCTCCACACCCACCCATCCCTGTGAGACCGCGAACCCCACGAACTCGTCCCAGTTCTCCCCCGCCTGCACTCTGACGACGGCGCCCCCACAGGAGGACACCTCCGCAGTGACTCCCCGTGTGGCCACCTGGATGACCGTGCCGTCGAAGCCACCGTCGGGCGCCAGGATGTTGGATCCGCCACCCAGAAGCAGGAGTGGCACCCGGTTCTCATCGGCTCGGCGCACCTCTTCGACGAGTTGCTCCTGCGTGGTGGCAGAGACGAACCGGGCTGCCGGACCGCCCACGTGGAAGGTCGTGTGCTCAGCGAGCCGAACCGAGTGGGACTCCTCGGCCGCATCACCCCGATGGGAGACGAAGGACACTTCACAGGCTTCGGGCTCAGTCAAGGCGCACCTGTGCACGCGCGGCACCCAGGACGGCATCGTCCCCACAGGTGGCGGTGATCGAAACTGTGGCGACACCCTCCGAGATGGTCTGGACGACTGCGTTGTAGACCACCTCCACACCTTCATCCGTATCCGGCACGACCACGGGCCGTGTGAACCGCACGAAGTACTCAAGAACCTTTCCCGGATCCCCGATCCAGTCAGTGACAACGCGGAGCCCGGCGCCCATCGTCCACATGCCATGAGCCACCACGCCGGGGAGTCCAAGCGCCTCGGCATGACGGTCCGAGAAATGGATCTCGTTGAAATCCGTGGAAGCACCGGAGTACCTGACGATGCCCGCACGCGTGATGGGGACCCGCAATTCGGGGAGCACCGTTCCCACGGAAAAAGAATCAGTCATGACGAAACTTCCTGTGTGTGCATGAGGGTGGAGCGGGCGGTGCAGGCTGTCGTTCCATCCACGACCAGATCCACAACCACGGTCACCATGTCGAGGTTTCCCCGGTTCCGAACACGTTCGATGGACAATGTCGCCACTACATCGTCCCCGTCGCGAAGGGGCCGCGTGAACCCGAAGGTCTGATCTGTGTGCATCGTGCGGTGGAGCGCCAATCCCAGATTTGGGTCGTTGAAGAGTGCGCCCCACGCCTGGGCTGCAATCACCGCGGCAAAAGTGGGAGGGGCAATGGCATTCGGACCGGAGTAGGCCGGATTGGTGTCACCCAACGCCGCGGCGAACTCCGCGATCTTGGCCGAACTGACGCGATATGCCGGCGCTGCCGGATAGGAGCGGCCTACATGCTCTGTGGTGATGGACATGTCCGCAAGGCTACTTGAGCAGGCGCACGATTAATCCGTCGGCGGGCTCACGGGCACGCAACAACGGCCGCACCCACTGTGGGTACGGCCGTTGGTTGTGTGAGGAGTGTGAGGGTCAGCGCGTTTCGCGGTGAGCCTGGTGCGTGCGGCACCTGGGGCAGAACTTCTTGAGCTCGAGCCGGTCAGGATCGTTGCGCCGGTTCTTCTTCGTGATGTAGTTGCGCTCCTTGCACTCGGTGCACGCGAGTGTGATCTTAGGACGTACGTCCTGTCCCTTCTTGGCCATGATCTCGTTCCTCGGGTTAGGCGCTTGGTGGCGACGGTTGGATGAAGCTTCGGTGACGAGAGCGGGAATCGAACCCGCGACACAGCGATTATGAGCCGCTTGCTCTACCGACTGAGCTACCCCGTCAAGGAGTCCCTCCCCGAAGCCCGGGAAGAAACAGAGCCCTCATGCGGAATCGAACCGCAGACCTTCTCCTTACCATGGAGACGCTCTACCTACTGAGCTATGAGGGCCAGCCGACGACCAAAGATACACAGGTTTCGCGCGGGGTACCAAATCGTCATCCGTGCCGCGCAGGCCGATACCGACCCCGTTGGCACCCAGAAAAAAACAGGTCCCGAATCCATCCGATTCGGGACCTGGTGGCAGATGTTGGATTCGAACCAACGAAGGCGATGCCGACGGTTTTACAGACCGCTCCCTTTGGCCGCTCGGGCAATCTGCCATGCTGGCACTGGGCCAGCGATGGGAAACACTACCGCAGCCTTGCCCTGCGAGACAAAGCAGCCCATCCAAC
>CBDTVQ010000185.1:0-4762 GCA_965364045.1 uncultured Tessaracoccus sp.
GAGCTGTCGCCGTCTACGGTGTCGTCCTGCTGTCGCGGGACCATCCTGATGCGGTCGAGGAGCGCCGACAGGCAACAGAGGAGGCAGCGGAGGCCCTCGCCGCCGCGCACGCGCTCCAGATGGTGAACCCGAATGATGCTGGCGATGCTGCGGAATCAGCCCTGGATGTCGAGAGCAGCCAGCGCAGTACTGAAGCTTGAGAGCACCAATGTGGCCTTGCCCTGTTCCACTGCGAACTGGACTGTGCCGGTGAACGGGTTGCCCGAACTGACGGTGGCCAGTTCGTAGTTGACGGGATCTGCCACTTCGAGCGTCGAATTGGTGAACATGTAGAGCGAGAAGCTGCGTTCGCCCTGACCCTCATCCAGGCTGATGCGGTACCGGATGGACAGGCCGTCAGCGGTCCACTCCTGGGACAGGATTTCGAAGAGCCCAGTGCCATTGCCCTCAAAAGGAATGGCGGTACCTCCGGCAATCGCGGGCGACAACGACGGTTCCGAGGACGCATCCGTGCCCGAGGTGGGGCTCGTGGACGTCTCAGGCGACGAGAACCCCCCGGTGAACTGCAGGACGAGCACCAGCGCCACGATGGCGGCAACGATGGAGATACCCAGCCACAACGTTTTCCTGTTGGAGTGACGAGGGGGTTCGAACTGACGCATGTCTGGGGCCTGCACCGGTTCGGCGGCCTGGCCGAAGGGCAACCGGGGATCTCGTCCGGCGCTGTCCCTGTAGTCCTGCGGGGACCAGCGGGCATCGGGTTGCGACCACGGCGACTGGCTGTCCGGACCGGAACTCGATCCGTTGCCGCGCGGTGGTGGCCACTGCTGATTGCTCATGATGAGTCCCACGATACCCACGACGCGTCAGCAGAATTGGCGCAGAAGTTTTCCACGGTGACGGAAGCAGTGTGGTCGGCGGTGCACCCAACCGACGAAACAAGCACATATGAGCACTGAAATAACACGTCTGCACGGCGCCACGAGCGCTGACCTGCTGGCCATCCCCGTCATCATGCTGGGTTTCCACCCTCGCGAATCCTGCGTCGTCCTCGGGGTGCGTGGGTCAAGGGTGGAATTCTGTGCCCGCATGAATCTGGACTGGTTCACCACCGGCTTCACTTTCGGCGACGTCGCAGAACAGCTGGAGAATGCCATCAACAGTTGTGAAGGGTGCACTGTGGCCGTCCTGGCCTACAGCGCTGATATCGAGGCCGCCGCCATCGCCGTCGGAGAACTCGTCGGTGTGATCGGGGAGGACGATGTGGCCGAAGCGCTGGTGACGGACGGGGACCGGTTCTGGTACGCCCATCCGGGCATGCTGCTTCCACCTGAGGGCATCTCCTACTCCTATGCGTCCAGCAACTTCGCAGCACAGGCCGTCTACTCCGGGGTGAACGTCACCGCCTGCAGGGAGGACGCCGTGGCAGAAGTGCAGCCCCCGGAGGCTGCTGACGTCCCTCGGATTGAGAAGGCCGTGGCAGCGTCAGCCCTGAGGATCGAGGCGTTGACCGGGGACCAACGCTGGGAGCTGTTGGTTCGGCACATGGACAACCCGGAACCCCTGGGGACTGCTGCGGTGGAGTTCGCGGTGCTACTCCAAGATGAGGAGCACTTCGCCGAGGTGCTGGCGCAGCTGAACACAGAAACGGCTGCGCGGCTGCGGCAGCGGTTGGCCGAAGCGCGCCGGACAAGCTGTGCCGTCGTTGCGGCGAACGTCGTGTCGCTGCTGACGCTGGCCTGCTGGCTTGACGGGGAGGGGGCGCAACAAAGTGATTGCCTTGGCCAGCTTGAAGCGCTTGATCCCCATCACCCGCTGATGCGGGTGCTCAAGAAGATGCACAAACAAGCCATTCCTCCCAAGAAATGGGAAGCCTGAACGGGGGTTGGGAGGGTCAGAACTCACGCGAGCCCTAGAGTGGGCGCCATGCGATTCGTGGTGTGTGGTGAAGCGTTGATTGACTTGCTGCCTGCGGAGGAGGTCTCCGCTGCGGAAACTTTGTGGACAGCCCTGGCTGGTGGTGGACCCATGAATACGGCTGTGGCACTCAGACGACTGGACGAGGAGGTCCAATTCCTCGGACGGCTGGGAGGCGACGCCTTTGGCAGCCAGATCGAGGGCTACCTCGACACGAATGACGTCGGGCTGGATCTGGCCGTGCGTACCGAGGACCCCACTTCACTGGCAGTCGTCTCGCTGGATGATGAGGGCAAGGCCCAGTACACGTTCCATTTCGATGGCACCTCCAACTTCGGGTGGCAACCCCAGGAGTTTCCCACGCTCAACGATGACGACTGGCTGCACTTCGGCTCCATCGGCGCCGTCGTCGGAAATGGCGTCAAACCCCTGTTGGATTTTGTCAGCGCTACGAATGCTGCCGTCAGCTATGACATCAACGTCAGGCCCACGGTCCAACCGGATCGCGCCGCGTACTTCGCCACCGTGACTGATCTGATGGCGGCGGTCGGTTCCGGCGGTGGCATCGTCAAGGCGAGCGATGACGACATCAACTGGCTCGTCAATGATGACGATCCGCTTGCCTACGCCGAGACGTGGGTGCTCGAGCACGGGCTGAGCATGTTCATCGTGACATTGGGCTCCGATGGAGCGGTGGTGGTCAAGCCCGACGGGCGTCAGATCCGTGTTCCGGGACACCGCGTGGACCTCGTTGACACCGTCGGTGCTGGTGACACCTTCATGGCCGGCTTCCTCTCGGCCTACGCCGTGGATCCCATGGATCTGGAGGCCGCTCTGCGCAGGGGCGCCGCTGCTGCCGCCCTCGTCTGTGGACGCAAGGGTGCCAATCCGCCCACCACCACCGAGTTGGAAACCTTCCTCGCCGGTTGAGGTGCGAGGAGCGTGCGGGCCACTCGTGGCCCGCGACGGTATATTGATCCATCACGCGGTGCGCCCGGACCATTGGATTCAGCGCCGCGGACAAGTGACGTAAAACCTCAGAGGAGCAGTTCGTGAGCCAGGACGTGGATCAGACGTCGAGAACCTTCGACAGGGTGCAGGCCCAGGAGAAATGGCAGGCATTCTGGGAGGCCGACGAGACCTTCCGGCCCCTCGACGATGGAAGCCGCGAGCGCCGCTACGTCCTCGACATGTTTCCCTATCCCTCTGGTGACCTTCACATGGGTCACGCCGAGGCCTACGCCATGGGCGACGTGCTCTCCAGATTCTGGCGTCTGCAGGGCTTCGATGTGATGCATCCCATTGGCTGGGACTCCTTCGGGCTGCCCGCCGAGAACGCCGCCATCCGTGCTGACACCCATCCCGCCACGTGGACCTACAACAACATCGAGACCCAGGCACGGTCCTTCAAGCGCTACGGGCTCTCGCTGGACTGGTCGCGCAGACTGCACACCTCCGATGAGGAGTACTACCGCTGGACACAGTGGCTCTTCCTGAAGTTCAAGGAGCGCGGGCTCGCGTACCGCAAGGACTCGCCCGTCAACTGGTGCCCCTCCGATCAGACCGTGCTGGCCAATGAGCAGGTGGTGGATGGGCGGTGTGAGCGCTGTGGTGCGGAAGTGACCAAGCGCAAGCTGAACCAGTGGTATTTCAGGATTACGAACTATGCCGACCAACTGCTGGATGACATGCGGCAGCTGGAAGGTGGGTGGCCAGATCATGTCCTGGCCATGCAGCGCAACTGGATCGGTCGTTCAGAAGGTGCCCACGTGCAATTCCGCGTGGAGGGTCGCGAAGAGCCGATCACCGTTTTCACGACACGGCCGGACACCCTCTACGGCGCCACGTACATGGCCGTTGCACCTGATGCTGCCCTGGCTGAGGAACTGGTGAGCGATGAGCAGCGGCCGGCCCTTGAGGTCTACGCGGAGAAGGCGAGGAAGCAGACCGAGATTCAGCGTCAATCCACCGACGGCGCCAAGACTGGTGTCTTTCTGGGTGCCTTTGCCACCAACCCGGTCAATGGCGAGAAGATTCCCATCTGGGCGGCCGATTACGTGCTGGCTGACTATGGCACGGGTGCCATCATGGCGGTGCCAGCCCACGATCAGCGGGACCTCGATTTCGCGCGCACTTATGACCTGCCCGTCCGCACGGTCCTGGACGTGGATGGAACGGATCCGGCGGAGACGGGTGTGGCCACCATCGGCGATGGCGCGTACCTGAATTCGGGCAAGCTCAACGGCCTGAACGACAAGGCCGCGGGTGTCTCGAAGATCATCGCGCAGTTGGAGGCCGACGGCGCGGGAACGGGAAGCATTCAGTACCGCCTTCGCGACTGGCTGCTTTCCCGCCAGCGGTTCTGGGGCTGCCCCATCCCGATCATCCACTGTAAGACGTGCGGAGAGGTTCCCGTCCCCGAGGACCAACTGCCCGTCCGGCTGCCGGACATGCGTGGGGCTGCCCTGTCACCGAAGGGCACCTCCCCGCTGGCGTCAGCCACGGAGTGGGTCAACGTCGAGTGTCCATCGTGCAATGGTCCGGCGAAGCGGGACACCGACACCATGGACACCTTCGTGGATTCGTCCTGGTATTTCTTCCGGTACTGCTCACCCCACTACACCGAGGGGCCCTTCGATCCCGAGGCCGTGGCCAACTGGATGCCGGTGGCGCAGTACGTGGGCGGCGTCGAGCACGCCATCCTCCACTTGCTCTACATGCGCTTCTTCACCAAGGTACTTCGCGACATGGGGCTGGTGTCCTTCGACGAACCCATGCAACGGCTGTTGAACCAGGGCCAGGTCATCAACGAGGGCCGGGCCATGAGCAAGTCGCTCGGCAACGG
>CBDTVQ010000186.1:0-4742 GCA_965364045.1 uncultured Tessaracoccus sp.
GGGTGTTCCACCGGCTCTCCGCGCCGCACAGGACCTGACCTCTCAGGGCCCAGCGGTGTGCTCCGGTGTGAAAACTTCGCGGACAGGGAATCGGTCGTCCCATGTCGCCCGCATCGAGGACCTCCTTCCGATCCCGTCAATGGGCACATGCTGGGGAGGTCATGTGGGGACAGAGCGCGGATCCAGCCATGTTCATCGTTTCTTGATCATTCCTACAAGGGAAGGGCCGGGTACTCCACCCAAACTGTTCCCGACGACACGATGCAGCACGCTCGTCGCCGGTCACGACGGAGACTCCTCCAGTCGGATCGGACCATCATTGAGAGGGACTTTCGATCATGCACACGGCTCGCGGGGGATCCTCCGGACATCGCCACTCGGCGATGTCGCACGTGATCTGGATGTCGGCCATTGCGGGTGTCATCCTTGTCGTCCTCCTCGCGGTGGGGAAGCCCTTGGGCGAAGCCATCCTTCTGGCCATCCTGCTGTCCTGCCCACTGATGATGATGGTCATGCCTTTCATGCATTCCAAGAAGGGGCTTGCGGCTGCAAGCTCTCCGAAAGAAATCGTCAAGTCGTGACTGTGCTCATCGTATTCGCCGCCATCGTCCTGATCTTTGCTCTCGTTCTGGGAGTGAAGCGATTTGTCAAGCGGGATCTTTGTGCGCTGTGTCTGAGCGTGTCGTTGACGTGGGTTGGGTTGTTGATCCTGAACAAGGTGGGGATGTTCGAAAATACCGTCCTCCTGGCCTTGCTCATGGGGCAGAGCGTGACCGGGGTCTTCTACATGCTCAAGGAAAAATTGCCCAAGGTGCTGAGAATTTTCACTCTGCCGTTTTTTCTGTCGCTCACAGCAGTGTCGTACGTCCTGATCGCCAATGACTACATCATCTGGACGTTCATGCTGCTCACTGCGGTGTGGATTGGTGGTTGGTTGATCTTCGCGTCCCGCGAGGATCCGGGGACACAACGGGTGGCGACAGTCGTCATGGATTGTTGCGAGAGAACGAGGTAGACAATGGAATTGGTTGCAACCGCTTCATTCATCACGGCCTTTTTGGCAGGTGTTGCCGCGTTGTTCGCACCGTGCTGCATCGGTGTGCTGTTACCGACCTACCTGGGCTCGGTGTTTCGAACCCGGACGAAGATCTTCCTGATGACCTTCGTCTACTACCTGGGTTTGCTGACCGTGTTCCTGCCGCTTGGTCTCGGGATGGCATGGCTTGGTACGGCGTTCAGTGATTACCACGAAATAATCTTCACGGGAGGTGGCATATTTCTCTTCGTTCTGGGGGTGTCCCTGGTTCTGGGGAAGTCTTTCATGCTGCCGATGAAGGTCAAGCCGACTCTGCAGGGCAACGGCTTTGGTTCGCTGTACGTCCTCGGCGTCTTCTCCGGCATTGCGACCAGTTGTTGCGCCCCGGTACTGGCTGGCGTACTGGCGCTGTCGATGATGCCAGGGTCCTTGGTGATGGGCCCGATTTATGCCCTGGTCTTTGTGACCGGCATGGCGATGCCTCTGTTCATCATGGCGTTCTTCATTGACCGAGCAGGCCTCGTTGAGCGCTTCAAGGGCCTTCGTAGAAAAGTCTCATATCCGTTGTTCGGGCGCACCATCAGCGTCCACTTGTCCCACCTGGTCTCCGGGGTCCTGTTCATCGCCGTCGGCCTGTTCATCGTGATTTTCGAGCGGACCAGCCCGGTGGGTGTGTCCTCCTACCAGATCAGGATCAACGTGGCCACAGCCCGGGTCACCGATGTCGTCAGCAAAACTGTTGGCTCAGTCCCAGAGTTTGTCTGGGCAATTCTATTCATCGCCTTGTTCGTCGTCTTTGGCTTGGTGGCCTATCGACAAGCGCGCAGTGGTACTCAAGCTGAGAAGGAGAAAGTTTCGTGAAACTTAAAGTACTGTTGGCGATTGCGGGAGTGTTGATTATCGCCCTGGTGGTTTTCGCTCGTCTGGGTTCGGCCGACACCCCTCAAGCGGGTGGTAGTGAGCCTGTTGTCTTTGGTGAGATGGTGGGCCAGCCCGCTCCCGACTTCGAACTACCTTCGTACGACGGAGAAACCTATCGTCTGAGTGAGCTGAAGGGGAAGAACGTCGTCCTCTTCTTCAATGAAGGACTGATGTGCTACCCCGCTTGCTGGAACCAGATTGCTGCGTTCGGCGATGACCCCCGGTTCGACAACAAGAACACGGTGACTCTGAGTATCGTCCCAGACCCCAAGGAGGGTTGGAATGAAGCCGTCGAATACATGCCTGAACTCGGTAGCGGTACGTTGTTGTTGGATTCCGACAAGGCTGTTTCATTGCAGTACGACGCAATGAACGTTCCTTCGTCAATGCATCGTGGTGACATGCCGGGGCACACCTATCTGGTGATTGACAAAGAAGGCATCGTTCGATACGTCTACGACGATGTCGAGATGGGCCTGAGGAATGACATGCTGGCAGAGGAGCTCGACAAGCTGGGAACAGCCGGCTGATTCCGGTGCCACAGGAGGGGGAAGGAGATCACATGTTGGTGACCGCCGAGACAACGATCTTCATCCCACTCCCAGCGACAGCGACACTATGACGGACCCATCTTCCACATGTGTCTCCTTCTGCGCCGCACACCACAGCTGGGCCGGGTCGCGGGCGCAGCTGTGGTGTGCGGCGATGCCACCCGATGCTCAGGCTGGAGCCCGGCCCGGCTCGGTGGGCAGACTGAGCGTCACCCAGTCGTGCATCCCGCCGCGGTAGTAGCGAATCCGTCCGGCTGGGAAACCGGCGTCGACCAGTTGTCGGATGGCGGTGGATGACAAAGGGCATTGGGGGCCGTTGCAGAAGAACACCACCTGCTTGCTGGCCTCGAACTCCGCACGGCGGTCGACCGCTTCGTTGAAGGGGACGCTCACCGCCCCCGGCAGGGTGGCTTCCTCGTAGAAGTCCCGGGTGCGGCCGTCAACAAGAGGTGCCCCGGCTGCGATCAGCTCCAGAAGCTCCTTCTCGCCCACCGTCTGGACACCGGGAGCTGGTTGCATTGGCTGGATCTCTCCCCACGTCGTGTCCACAGCTACGAGGTCCGTTTCGCCCTGCAACGGATCGGGCACCATCTGTGGGGCCGATTTCCGCTCACGGGGTTTGCGCTCAGGCAGGGACTTGTTTGCATTCTTCATGGATTCTCCTCTGGTGAATGTAGTTTTCTGATCTCTGGCTGCATATGAAGCAGAAATCAGCGGTTTCAAGGTGTGCGGGCTCAAGGTTCTCTCAAGCTCTGATCATTCCCTTCACTACCGAATCTGGTGTGAGGAGCGACCTGGACGCAGTGTCTCGCGCATTGCTTGGTATTGCGCACCGTCGATCTCGCCGGCGGCGAACCGGCGGTCAAGTGTCTGCTCCGATGTCTCGTCCTGACCGCGGCCAGCATCCGAGTATCCGCGATCTCGATTGTCGCTCCCCAGGAAGGCACGACTGATCACCCACACCACCAAGGCGATCAGGCCGACCCAGAAGATCACCATCGCGATCCATCCGATCCATCCTCCGGTGCCCATTCCCCATTCAAAACCCATCATCATCTGACTCCTCGTCCAGTGTGCTTCATCGAGAGCCGTTGCTCACGAACGTTTTCCACGATGGTCCTCGCGGCTCATGAACACCCCCGACCCGACCTCAAGATCGGCTCAAAACGGCAATCGGTTGGTTTGTCCCACGCTGCAAGGCTTGGTCCAAGAGCCAAGGTTGCGCTCGGCTTGATCCTGTCTTGAGGATCGGCCGTCAGAATGGACAACATGGACACGAACAGACGCCATGGGCGTCCTGACCAGGGCGCCACCATGCCAGTGGTCCAACTTTCGACATTCTCTCCGCCGAGCATCGCGTTGCCAGCAGCCCCGTTGAGCCGTAGCACCGATGTCGGCGGCGACATGAGAATGGTGCACTGCGCAGAGGCGGGCGCAGCGTGACCCGCCGTGAGGATCCGAGGCAGGAGACCGACTCCACGCGCCAAGGCGTCGGCCAGGTCTACGACCGCATCGCCCGCGTCTACGACGTCATGACCGCGCCCATGGAAGTCATGGGCGGCAGACGGTCACGGGACCGGCTGATGGCACGGGCTCGTGGACGGGTGCTGGAGGTCGGTGTCGGCACCGGGACGAATCTTCGGCACTACCCGGCCGGGGTGGATCTGACAGGCGTGGACCTCTCCCCGCAAATGCTCCAGCGGGCTCGGGCGCGTGTCGATCGGCTGGGAGTCTCTGCTGAGCTGAATCAAGGTGATGTGGAGCAGCTGACCTTCCCCGACGCCAGCTTCGACACGGTCACTGCCACCTGCGTCTTCTGCTCGGTCGGCGACCCCATACGGGGTCTGCAAGAGGTACGACGGGTGACCAAGCCAAGCGGCCAGGTGCTGCTGTACGAGCACGTCCGGCCCAACAACAGGATTCTCGGTACTCTCTTCGACCTGCTCAGCCCGCTCACCCGGCGCTTGATGGGGCCCAGCATCAACAGACGAACCGAGCGGAACGTGCTAACGGCTGGATTGAAAATCACCGAGGTCAGACGCCAGGGGATTTGGCGCGAGATCGTGGCTGTCCCCGGAACTGACGTGCCATCGTCACCTCCTCAATGATCGATCCGCATTCCCGGACCTTGTGCATCCCCGGACCTGTGCCGGATGTGCTGGTGACCGCGTCAATGGCCGTCGAGCGTCTGAGTCAGGGGGACGCCCGACAACAGTTTCCAGGTGATCCCATAG
>CBDTVQ010000187.1:0-4721 GCA_965364045.1 uncultured Tessaracoccus sp.
AACCATCACCGAGGTCTACGACTACCTGCGTCTGCTGTTCGCACGCATCGGCATACCGCACTGTGAGGTCTGTGGTGCGGCCATCGGCAAGCAGACACCGCAGCAGATCGTGGATCGTCTGATGGGCATGGAGGAAGGGACCCGGTTCCAGATCCTGGCGCCACTTGTGAAGGGCCGAAAGGGCGAGTTCGTCGAGTTGTTCCGCCAGTTGGTCTCGGACGGTTACAGTCGTGTTCGCGTTGACGCAGGGGTGTACCAACTCACCGAGGTTCCGGAACTGGACAAGAAGCGCAAGCACGACGTTGACGTCATCGTGGACCGCGTGGTGGTCCGCGAATCCGCAAAGCAGCGCATCACCGAGTCCGTGGAGGCGGCCCTCCTTCTCGCCCATGGTGTGGTGGGCGTGGAGTTCGTGGACCTGGAGGAGAAGGACCCGAATCGGGAGAAGCGATTCTCCGAGAAGCTTGGCTGTCCCAATGAGCACGACATCAGCATTGACGAGCTGGAACCACGCCAGTTCTCGTTCAATGGTCCCTGGGGCGCCTGCGCAGCTTGCTCGGGCCTTGGCACCACGCTGGAGGTGGATCCCGAGCTGGTGATCCCGGACGAGTCTCTCAGTCTCACGGACGGTGCCATCGCGCCCTGGGCCACTCCGCATCTGCGCGGTCACTATGACCATGTGCTGGGGTCGCTGGCTGAAGAGCACGGATTCAGTGCGGACGTTCCATGGGAGGGGTTGGCACCCCGCCACCGCAAGCTGCTGCTGGAGGGCGTCGCGGACCCGGTGCTGGTGAGCTACCGGAACCGTTTCGGCCGCGTGCGCACCTACTCGCAGAAGTATGAGGGCATCCTGCCCTTCGTCCGGAGACGCCATGGCGAGGCGGAGACGGATTCTGCCCGGGACCGGTGGGGCGGCTACATGCGTGAGATCGATTGCTCCGCCTGTGGCGGGGCACGGCTGCGTCCCGCGACGCTGGCAGTTACGGTGGCTGGGCACAACATCGCCCAGATTGCGTCCATGTCCATCGCGGATGCCTCGAAGTTCCTGGAGGCACTCGAGCTTTCCGTGCGTGACGCACAGATCGCTGAGCGTGTGGTGAAGGAAATTCGCGAGAGACTGCGCTTCCTCCTCGACGTGGGCCTGGACTACCTGACGTTGTCGCGCTCCGCCGGATCACTGTCGGGCGGCGAGGCGCAGCGCATCAGGCTCGCCACGCAAATCGGTTCCGGTCTCGTGGGAGTTCTTTATGTCCTGGACGAACCGAGCATCGGTCTCCACCAGCGGGACAACAAGCGTCTGATCCAGACTCTGGTGCGGCTGCGCGACCTGGGTAACACCCTGATCGTCGTCGAGCATGACGAGGACACCATCCGTGCCGCCGACTGGGTGGTGGACATTGGCCCCGGTGCCGGTGAGTACGGCGGCAACGTGGTGGTCTCCGGCAGCGTCGAGGACCTCCTGGGTGCCGAGGACTCCATCACCGGGCAGTACCTGAAGGGCCAGTTGGCCATCCCTACCCCCGAGGTGCGCCGCGCCGGCAACGGACTGGCCGTCAAGGTGGTCGGGGCAACCGAGAACAACCTGCGCAACGTCACGGTGGAATTCCCCTTGGCGAAGTTCGTGGCTGTCACGGGTGTCAGCGGCTCGGGCAAGTCCTCGCTGGTCAACTCCATCCTCTACACATCGGCGGCTAAGCAGATCTACGGTGCGAAGGCCGTTCCCGGCAGACACAAGTCGTTGAAGGGCCTCGAACACCTGGACAAGGTGATTCAGGTGGACCAGTCGCCCATTGGCCGAACACCCCGCTCCAACCCGGCCACCTACACCGGAGTGTTTGACAAGATTCGCACCCTATTCTCCCAGACACCAGAGGCAAAGGTCCGCGGCTACATGCCGGGACGATTCTCCTTCAACGTCAAGGGGGGACGGTGCGAGAACTGCTCTGGCGACGGCACCATCAAGATCGAGATGAACTTTCTTCCTGATGTGTACGTGCCCTGTGAGGTGTGTCACGGTGCGCGGTACAACCGCGAGACCCTCGAGGTGCACTACAAGGGCAAATCGATTTCCGAGGTTCTGGACATGTCCATTACCGAAGGTGCAGATTTCTTCGCCGCGATCGGCTCCATCGCCCGGCATCTGAAGACCCTCGAGGAAGTGGGGTTGGGCTACGTCCGTCTCGGTCAGCCCGCCACCACCCTCTCCGGCGGTGAGGCCCAGCGCGTCAAGCTTGCGGCCGAGTTGCAGAAGCGGTCCACCGGACGCACGCTCTACGTCCTCGACGAGCCCACCACCGGGCTGCACTTCGAGGACGTCCGCAAGCTGCTCGCAGTGCTGCAGAAGTTGGTGGACACGGGCAATACCGTCGTGGTCATCGAGCACAATCTCGACGTGATCAAGAGCGCGGACTGGGTCATTGACATGGGTCCCGGAGGCGGCTCACACGGTGGCCAGGTGGTGGCTCTCGGTACACCCGAGGACATTGCCGATGCCACGGAATCCGCAACGGGGGAGTACCTCGCGCAGATGCTCAATGGCGGGCGGCAATTGCTCAGCCGTGTGGCGTCCTGACGTTCAGGGCGTGTGGATCAAGGGCGCAAGGCGTCAGGGGGTAGAACTCAGGGAGTCGCCGTGGTCGATCAGTTCGATCAACCTCAGCGGCGCACTCGCGGGACCAGCGGTGGGAGAACCATCGGTGATCGAGAACAGGGAGCCATGACAGGCGCAGTAGATGCCGTCCTCGCGGACCTCACGAACGTCACATCCCTGATGGGTGCACAGCGACGAGAACCCCATGAAGAGTCCTTCCTCGGGCTGGGTGATGACGATGCCGGCCTCTGCACGCACGACACCGCCGCCCACCGGGATCTCGCTCTTGTCGACCGTCACGGCTTCCAGTGCCGCGCCATCGCGGGTTTCGCCGCACCCCACCAGCATGGCCGCAGCGATCGCAGCTCCAGAGGCCAGCAGTTCGCGTCGTGTGCTCATGGGGCCCCAGCTTATGCGGCGCTGACGACTTTCCTTCCGCCATCTGGTCCGAGAACTATCATCGGTGATCATGGCTGACCCGTCCACGTACCGCCCGCGCCCGGGATCGATTCCCACTGATCCCGGCGTCTACCGCTTCTTCGACGCGTTCGCCAACGTCATCTACGTGGGCAAGGCGAAGAATCTGCGCCAACGTCTCAACTCCTATTTCGCCGATCCCGCATCGCTCCATTTCCGCACGCAAACCATGGTGCGCACCGCAGCCAGGGTGGAGTGGACCGTCGTGGCCAACGAGCTTGAGGCGCTGCAGCTCGAATACACCTGGATTCAGGAGTTCGATCCGAGGTTCAACGTCAAGTACCGCGACGACAAGTCCTACCCCTGGCTCGCCGTGACGTGGTCCGAGGAGTACCCGCGTGTCTTCGTGGGGCGGGGACCCAAGAAGAAGGGCACCCGGTACTTCGGTCCCTTCGGCCAGGCATGGGCCATTCGGGAGACCGTGGACATGCTCCTGCGAGTCTTCCCGATGCGCTCGTGCACCCAGGGCGTCTTCCGGAACGCACGGTCTGCTGGCCGACCCTGCCTCCTGGGGGACATTGGCAAGTGCTCTGCCCCGTGTGTGGGCAGGGTCAGCGAGGTGGAACACCGCCATATCGTCGCCGATTTCAGTTCGTTCATGGGCGGCAACACCGCCGGCATCATCGGGCAACTGGAACGCGACATGATGCAGGCCTCCGCGGACCTGAATTTCGAGAAGGCAGCCGTGCTGCGGGACTCACTCGGTGCGCTTCGTCGCGCACAGGAGAAGAACTCCGTCGTGCTCAGCGAGGACACGCGTGCCGACATCGTGGGCTTCGCAGATGATGGCCAGCAGGTGGCGGTCCAGGTCTTCCATGTCCATGCCGGGCGCATCACGGGGGAGAGGGGATGGGTTGCGGACCGCGCGGATGATCGGGATCTGACAGAGCTGCTCGAGTCCTTCCTGCTGCAGTTGTACAAGGGGTCGGACGTGGAGGTGCCACCGCTGATCCTGTCCTCGGTGGAGGCCGAGCACACGTTGGTGGAGTTGTTGGCCGTGCAGCGTGGCGCCAAGGTGGACATTCGGGTTCCTCTGCGCGGAGACAAACGGATGCTGCTGGACACGGTGGTGAAGAACGCCGACATGGCGTTGTCCCAGCGTCAGACCAAACGTGCGGCAGATCTCACCACCCGCAACCAGGCTCTCGACGAGGTGGGCGAGGCACTGAACCTGCCCAACCCGCCCCTGCGGATTGAGTGCTACGACATCTCCCACACGCAGGGCTCTGAAGTGGTGGGCTCCATGGTCGTCTTCGAGGACGGCATGGCAAAGAAGTCCGATTATCGACGCTTCATCATCAAGTCCTTCGAGGGTTCCAATGATGTGGCGGCCATGGACGAGGTGCTGCGGCGGCGTCTGCGTCGTCTTCTGGATGACCGGCCGGGCGAGCGCGAGGCCGATGGGCCGTTGCTGATCGACCCCACCACGGGCATACCGCGCAGGTTCTCCTACGCCCCGGCGCTCATCGTTGTCGATGGGGGCCTTCCGCAGGTCAATGCCGCGCAATCGGTGTTGGATGACCTGGGTCTTGCTGACGAGATTGCGCTGTGTGGGTTGGCCAAGCGTCTTGAGGAGGTGTGGGTGCCGGGCGTCGAGTATCCGGTGATCCTGCCCCGCGCCAGTGAGGGCCTCTACCTGTTGCAGCGGCTGCGT
>CBDTVQ010000188.1:0-4708 GCA_965364045.1 uncultured Tessaracoccus sp.
CCGTCTCGCCGCGCACACCGTGACGGGATTCTTCCTGTTGGCACTGACACCGCTGGTCTCCCTGGCGTGGGAGGCACTGGCCAACGGCATCGCCCGCTTCGATTTCCAGTTCTTCGCCTTCTCCATGCGCAACGTGATCGGCGAGGGCGGTGGCGCCGCCCACGCTATCTGGGGCACCCTCATCATCACCGGTACGGCCACGCTGTTCTCCGTTCCGATCGGTCTGATGACCGCCATCTACCTCGTTGAGTACGGGGCACACCGCAAGCTGGCATCCTCCATCCGCTTCTTCGTCGACGTTATGACGGGTATCCCGTCCATCGTCGCCGGCCTGTTTGCGTACACGCTGTTCTCGCTGTTCCTGGGTCCGGGGACGAAGGTGGGAGTGTCGGGCGCCGTCGCCCTCACGATCCTCATGATCCCCACGGTGGTGCGCTCCACAGAGGAGATGCTTCGGCTGGTTCCGAGCGAGTTGCGCGAAGCCTCGTACGCGCTCGGGGTGCCCAAGTGGCGCACCATCCTCCGCGTTGTACTACCCACCTCGCTGGCCGGCATCATCACCGGCGTCGTCCTGGCCATCGCCCGCATCATCGGTGAAACGGCGCCACTGCTCGTGACGGCTGGCATCACCTCCTCGCTCAACGCCAATCCCTTCAGCGAGCCCATGGCAACGCTGCCGGTATTCGTCTATTACCAGTACGTGACCCCGGGGATTCCACCGGATCCCTACATCGCCCGCGCCTGGGCAGGCGCACTGACACTGATCCTGATAGTGATGCTGCTGAACCTCGCCGGTCGGCTCGTCGCCTGGAAATTCGCCCCCAATCCCGGACGCTGAGAAAGAGAGAAACTGCGATGTCCAAGCGCATAGAGATCAAGGATCTCGACATCTACTACGGCAAGTTCCACGCCGTCTCCGGGGTCAACATGACCATCCAGCCACGCTCGGTAACGGCCTTCATCGGCTCGTCAGGCTGTGGCAAGTCCACTGTGCTGCGCGCCATCAACAGGATGCATGAGGTGATCGACGGCGCATACTCGACCGGCCAGGTGTTGCTCGATGGCGTGGACCTCTACGGGCCCGGGGTGGATCCCGTGCGGGTTCGGCGACAGGTGGGCATGGTCTTCCAGAGACCCAACCCTTTCCCCACCATGTCCATCCGGGAAAACGTGCTGGCCGGTGTGCGGTTGAACAATGCGAAGATCAACCGCGCGCAAGAGGAAGAGATCGTGGAGAAGTCGCTGAAGGCGGCGAACCTCTGGAAGGAGGTCAAGGATCGCTTGGAGCGCCCGGGCTCTGGCCTCTCCGGCGGCCAGCAACAGCGCCTCTGCATCGCACGCGCCATCGCCATCGCACCCGACGTGGTGCTGATGGACGAGCCCTGCTCGGCACTCGACCCCATCTCGACGCTGGCCATCGAGGACCTGATCGACCAGCTCAAAGAGGACTACACCGTCGTCATCGTGACCCACAACATGCAGCAGGCTGCACGGGTCTCGGATCAGACTGCCTTCTTCAACCTCAGGGAGCAGGGCAAACCCGGTGAACTGATTGAGGTGGCCTCCACCGAGAAGATCTTCCACAACCCTGACCAGAAGGCCACAGAGGACTACATCACCGGCCGCTTTGGCTGATCCGGTCCCACGAGCTCGGCCCGAACGTCGCGAGAGATGGGCGGCAAAGCGCTGAACAACAAGGCCCCGAGGCAGAGTGCAATTGTGGTTGGTAGTCCAACCACAATTGCACTCTGCCCACTGACTACGCATACTGTCCCGGGATGCGAGGCATCATCAGCCCACGGATCGCAGAGGTCACATCGACGTCGATGAGAGCGGGCGATGGAGCATCACGGACCTCCACCAGCGGTCCTATCGGCTGCACTCCAGGCCGACGTCTGCCTTCAGCTCCACAACTCGCGCCGCCGACTCTGCGACCTCGGCCGCGAATCCCTCGTCGCTCTCAGCGGCGGCCAGTGTGTGGGCGACCATGTCTTCCAGGACCGCCGGTTCGGCGTTGATGGCGAGATCGCCCCCGGCCCGGATGAAGCGCGTGCCGCGCTCGGCCGCGGGGATGTTGGCGACGGAGGCGGCGGCGCCGAGATCATCTGCGATCACCACCTTGTCGAAGCCCAACTCGCCACGCAGGATCTCCGTGATGATGACCGTCGAGAACACCCCCTCGTTGTCGGGGTCCAGATTCTGGAACACAGCCGAGGAGACCATCACCGACGAGGCGCCCGCGTCGATGCCTGCCGCGAAGACATCCCAGTCCTCGTCCCCGGGAATGACGTCGGTGTCCGTGGCAACCCCGAAGTCCGTGTTCGTCGTGACCTTCCCGAGCCCCGGGAAGTGCTTCAGCGACGTCGCAATCCCGGCCGCTTCCATCCCCTCGGTGAACTCTGTGACGCTGCGAGCGACCTCCTCCCGGTCGTTGCCGTAGTTGCGCTTCAGCACACCGATGGGCGCATTGCTCGACTGCTTGGCGACGGGCACCACGTCGGCCACCGGTGCGAGGTTGTACTGCACACCCACGGCGGCCAGTTCCTCGCCCCAGCCCTGAGCGGCCTCCCGCAGTTCGCCTGCGGGCAGGGCCGCCTGCTTCACCGCCGTCGGAATGTCACTGAAGCCGGGGCCCTTGAGCCGCTGGACCGTCCCGCCCTCCTGGTCCACGGCTACAAGGATTGGCATGGTGTCAGAGCCGAGCGCGGCGACCTCATCCGTGACCGCCGCGATGGCAGCAGCCCCCGCCGTGGAGTTGCCCAGCAGCACCACCGAGCCGGTGTGGGTTGTGGTGATCGCCGTGGATGTGGCTGCATCCAGACCGCCGGTGGACACCGCCACCATGTAGAGCTGGCCCACCTGCTCTGCCAACGTCATCTCCGCCACGAAGTCACCACACTCCCCACCATCCGCCGCCGAGGGTAAGGGTGTCGGCTCGACCGCCAGTATCGGTGACGACGCGCTGACGCTCTGCTCGGGCACGGGTCCGGACTCACTGGGGCCCGGCTCCGCCGCTGGGCCGGGAGCACAACTCGCGAGGGCAGCGCACCCCGCCATGGCGAGGGAGAGGACAGCGGACCGAAACGGACGAAAGCGCACGGACCTCAGGCTACTGCTGAGTTCGCGCGACGTCTTGGAGATCGCGCGGCTTCTCAGTGGGCGTCGAGGATCTCGCGCTTCTTGGTCTCCATCAGAGTGAGAAGTGCGTTCTCCACCACTTCGGGCAGCGCCGGATGGATCCAGTACTGGCCCCGTGCCATGTCGGGAACGCTCAGGCCAAAGCTCATGGCCTGAATGAGCGGCTGGATCAGGGAGGAGGCCTGAGGCCCCATGATGTGGGCCCCGAGCAGCCTCCAGTTACGCGGATCGGCCAACAGCTTGACGAAGTGTCCCTGGTCCTCCATGGCCCAGCCATAGGCCACATCGGAGTACCGCTGGTGCGCGACGACGTACGGGGTTCCCCATTCGCGCAACTGCTGTTCGGTGGCACCGACACCAGCGATCTGCGGATGAGAGAACACGGCGTGCGGAACATAGCGATGGTCCGTTTTCACCAGATCACTCTCGAGCGCAACGAGGTTGTGCTGCACCGTGCGCATCTCCGCATTCGCCACGTGCTTGAGGAGATGATCCGAGGACACGTCCCCGATGGCCCAGATGTGCGGGACGCTGGTGCGCTGGTGCGCGTCGACGCGGATCTGCCCGTACTCGCGCACCTCAACCCCTGCCGCCTCCAGGTTCAAAGACTCCGAGTTGCGGATACGCCCCGTGGCCACCAGCACGGCCTCGGCGAAGTAGACGTATTCAACCCCATTGCGGTCTGTGGTGACCACCTGAACCTCGCCGGAGGGGCCGTGCTCGATGGCGGCCACCTCCTGGTTCAGCCGCAGCTTCACCCGATGGGACAGGATCTCGGCGAAGGCAGCGCTGACGTCCTCGTCGTCACCCCGCAGCACCACATCCGATCGATTGATCACAGTGACCTCGCTGCCGAGGCCGGAGAAGATGTGTGCGAACTCCGCCGCAATGAAGCCGGCACCCAGAATGACGAGGTGTCGGGGAAGCTGATCGAGGCGCATGATGTCGTCCGAGGTGTGGATGCGCTTCTGGAGATCCTCCGGCACATCCACGTCAAGGGAACGCGCCCGTGAGCCCGTCGCAATGACGATCTGGTCTGCTGTGATCTGCACATCTCCCACCTGCAGCGTGTGGGGGTCCAGGAAGCTGGCGTGGCTCCGGAAGACGGTCACGTTGGCACTGCGCTCCCGGTAACCGAGTCCACCCAGTGCGATGGGATCAATACGTCCGAAGATCCGGTCCCTGATCCCCGGCCAATCGGCTCCTTCGAACCGCAGCTGCACTCCAAGGCGAGCCGCCTCTTCAGGGCTGACCGCATGATCAGCTGGCAGGACAAACATCTTTGTGGGAATGCAGCCCCTGTTGAGACATGTGCCGCCGAACTCCTCGTTCTCGTCGATGAGAGCCACTTGGAGACCGGAGAATCGCTCATCAATGATCGAGTTGCCCGAGCCGGATCCGATGACGGCCACGTCGAAATGCTGCATGGGCCAATGATGGCACGCCCGCCAACACCTCCGAACCGGGGCACACTGACACAGTTCAACAGCCATGCCGGGCGCTTCAGGACATCTCGGCCAATGATGGCACGCCCGCCAACACCTCCGAACCGGGGCACACTGACACAGTT
>CBDTVQ010000189.1:0-4692 GCA_965364045.1 uncultured Tessaracoccus sp.
GGGGACGAAGGCCGCGCCCGCAGCAAGCAGGAGGGCGCACACGATCCACGCGGTACGGGGACGCTTGGCAATGAGGCGTCCTGCGAGTGCATAGGGCCCGGACTCCATCTGGGCCTCGTTCGAGCGATTCGGATCGAAGAGGGGGCGCCGTGGCCAGAATGCGGTCCGGCCGAGCAGGTACAACATGGCCGGCAGGAGACTCAGTGCGGCGAGCATGGCGAACACGATGCCGACGGAAGCGACGGGTCCCAATGACTTGTTGGAGGCCAGGTCGCTGAGCAGCAGGCAGAGCAGACCGGCGATGACGGTTCCGCCGGAAGCGAGCACTGGCTCCACAACGCCGCGGATGGCTGCAAACGTGGCCACGTGTCTGGATTTGTGACGTCGTAGTTCTTCCGCGTAGCGCGATGTGTACAGCAGGGAGTAATCGGTGGTGGCACCAATGACGAGAATGAAGAGGATCCCCTGGGTTTGTCCGCTGAGTGTCAGAATCTCTGCCTTGGCGAGCCACCAGTTGGTGAGCAGTGCGGCGCACAGTGCGAAGAGGCTGGTGGCCAGCACGAGGATGGGGAGCAGGACTGCCCGGTAGACAGCCAGCAGGATGACCAGGACAACGCCGAACGCCACCAGCAGGAGCAGTCCGTCGATGCCGGCGAATGCGGCGGTGAGATCCGCCGTAAAGCCTGCCGGTCCGGTGATGTGTGCCGACACCCCCTCGGGGAGGCCTTTGCGAAGTGTGTCGCGCGCCGATTCCACCAGTTCGCCGATCTCGGCATCGGTGGAAAGGGGCACGAACGCCTGGGCGGCGAGGCCGTCCTCCGACGGGATCAATGGCGAAACGCCGTCCACTCCCTCAAGTTCTGCGAGGGAGGCGACGGCGTCCGAGAGTGAGGAGAGGGCGGCGTCGTTCAGTGGCTCGGGGGCGTCGAAGATGATGATGGCCGGGATCTGGGTGTCGCCCACGAAATCGACGAAGCGTTGGCTCACCTGCGTGGCGTCAGCGCTCTCCGGGAGGAAACTGGCCTGATCGTTGCTGGCCACCTCATCCACCCGGCCGAAGTACGGACCGCCCACACCCGCCACGGCGAACCAGATCACCACGAGCAGCGCTGGAATCAGGATGCGCAGGAGGCGGGATGGGCGGCTACCGACCCGGGATTCCGGGCTCTGCTCAACGGGGCTGTCACGTCTGCTGGTGGCCGGCATGAGAACTCCTCGACTTCGGGTAACTAGATGATCTAGCTGATAAACAAGCTAGACTAACTAGCATGTCAACGTCAATACCTCCAGTGTCAATGGGGGGCCAGGGGAGGATGGGAGCTTCCGCCAGTTCCCTCACGCATTCGTTGCGCACGGTTCTCAACAGTTTCAATGATCTGCAGCGTCATGTGGCCCACCAGTTGGGCCTGGGTCTCAATGACGTCACCGCCCTGGAACATCTCGTGCGACGGAGCGACCTCGGTCCCGCAGATCTTGCGGCGCTTCTCGGCATGACCACGGCCTCGGCAACCGTCCTGGTGGATCGCCTCGAGAGCGCCGGGCACGTCCAGCGTCGCGGCCACCCCGAGGACCGGCGCCGCAAGCAACTCGTTGTGACGGAGCACGCCCAGGACGAGGTCTTTCGTGCGCTCGCACCCCTTCTCGAGATTCATCGGCAGATAGATCTGTTCTACACAGACGATGAGAAGGCAGTCATCGAGTCCTACCTTCGACGGGTCAGTCAGGGCTACGACCAGCATGTGCGTGGAGGGGCCGACGCCGGGGCGCCCACGTCCACGCCGATCATCTGAAGGCGACCCCTCATGGAGGGATTGATCTATTCCTCAGTTCGCTGGTGGCGAACAGAATCGCCGGATGGCTCCACACGCTGCTGTGATGGGGCCCATGGCACTACTTCTCGTCACCCGCGCATGGGTTGATCTGCAGCGCCAGTCCAGCGCAATGTGTTGAGGGCCATCTCTGTGCCTTCCCCCTGCCTGCCCGCCGATTGAGAGCGGGACCTCCCACCAACAGTTTGTTCCCCCCACACACCCGAAGAGGGATCACCATGTCTGCAACCACTGAGTCTGAAACCACCGAGGTTGAGGCGCCACAGCTGGCGCCCGAAAAGAAGAAGAATCCATTCTCCAAGTTCAGCGTGCAGATCTTTCTCGGACTGCTCCTCGGCGCCATCCTGGGCGCCATTGCTGTCGCAATGGGGCCCGTCGCGGGTGGGGAAGAGCCGGAACCCAACTGGCTGGCGGCCACACTCGGCCAAATCGGCGGCTCCTACGTGGGGCTGTTGAAGCTGCTCGTGGTCCCCCTGGTTGTCACGGCCGTCATCTCCTCGATCTCCCGGCTGCGCGAAGTGGCCAACGCTGCACGCCTGGCCCTTCAGACGTTGCTCTGGTTCGCCATCACCGCCTTTGCCTCAGTCATCGTGGGCATCGTCGTCGGGGTGGTGACGCGGCCATGGCTGACCGGTGGTGTGAGCGCCGATGCAGAGCGCGACGTGGGGTTCATCGGATCCTGGACTGCCTTCCTGACCGGACTCATCCCCGAGAACATCTATGGCCTGGGTGTGAGAGTTTCGGAATCCGCTGACGCAGGCCTCGCCGGCAGCGCGTCGGTGAACGTCCTCCAGATTCTGGTGCTCTCCATCGCCTTCGGCATTGCGGCTCTCAAGGTGGGTGAAAAAGCTGACGGTTTCATCAACTTCGCCGAGTCCGCCCTGGCCGTCGTACAGAAGGTGCTGTGGTGGGTAATTCGTCTGGCACCCATCGGCACGGCCGCACTCATCGGCAGCGCGATCGTCAGTTACGGCTGGGCCTCACTTGCCTCGCTCGGCACCTTCACGGCCGCCCTGTACGTCGGACTGTTGATCGTGTGGCTCGTCGTCTACCCCCTCATCCTGAAGCTGAACGGATTGCCCGTTGGGGCGTTCTATCGCAATGTGTGGCCGGTCATCACACTGGGCTTCGTGACCCGTTCCTCCATGGGCGTGATGCCCGTCACCCAGCAGGTGGTGGAGCGCAACCTCGGCGTCCCGCGCTCCTACGCCAGCTTTGTGGTGCCGCTGGGCGCCACCACCAAGATGGATGGCTGCGCGGCCGTGTACCCGGCGCTCGCCGCGATCTTCGTGGCTCAGTTCTATGGCATCGATCTCAGCATCACGCAGTATCTGCTGATCATCTTTGTCTCCGTGCTCGGCTCCGCCGCCACGGCCGGCACCACCGGCGGAGTGGTGATGCTCACGCTGACGCTGTCCACGCTGGGCCTGCCTCTGGCCGGCGTGGGTCTGCTGCTCGCCGTCGAGCCGATCGTCGACATGGGACGCACGGCCCTGAACGTCACCGGCCAGGCGCTGGTGCCCACGATCGTCGCGAAGCGAGAGGGCATCCTGGACCGCGAGGTCTACGATTCCAAGCCGTCTTTCGATGGCGTGCGCATCTGAGTTCCGGTCGCCACAGTTGCAACGAGTGCCCGTCGACGTCTGTCGGCGGGCACTCCGTCGTTGTGGAGCAGGGTGACAGGACACGCCCTACTGACTACTCACCGAGCCCGAACACGGCCGGACACACGGCAGCCATTGGCCACCGAGTCCCTGCACGGCCGGACACACCGCACTGACTTGCCACCACGTCCCAGCACGGCCGGACACGCCGCACTTACTTGCCACCTCGGACGTGGGCTGCTCGACGCGCACTCGTTGCCGAGTGTCTGGTCGACCGCGTTGAGGGAATCGCATCGTGGTTGGGGACGATTCTCATGAACGCCTCTTTGTACGGCCCAGTTCCGCTGCAATTATCACGGCGCCGCAAGCGGCTCCGATCCCGGTGAGGAAGATGCCGGACGCAACACTGGAGAAGCGCTGTGGCCAGTTCAACATGGCCGGCGGGAAGAACATGCGGAGCACGAGCGGCTCGAGGACCGCTCCCAATGGGACGACCATGCGTGCAACCAGTCCCCAGATATCAAAGCGCCGCGCCACAGCGCCCAGCAGCCCCAATGGCCCACAGACAATGGCCGAAGCCACGAACCAGAAGCTGTTCTCCGCCCAGATGGTGGAGTCGAATATGCCCGAGAGTCGTCCCAAGCAGTAGTGCGCTACGAGGGAGAGCAGGCTGCCGAGCACTCCCGCCGCGGCGGCCTGCAGGGGACGACGGACCAGCCAACCGCACAGGATGGCCAACCCTGCCCAGGCCGTACCGGAGTTGGCCAGCTTGCTGAACGTGTATCGAAAGGCCAGGAAGTTGTCGGCGTCACCCGAGACCTGGGCCTCTGAGGTGATGTTCGTCAGCCAGGAAGCGAAGGCCAGCGCGAGGGCGGCGGCGGCGACAAGGGTCCAGCCTCGCCAGTGGACGCGGATTTCCGCGTGTGAATTGGGCTGCTCAGACCCCGCTTGCAACGGATCTCCGGACACTCGATCCCCTTCCCGTGGAGCTTCGGACAGTAGGACATCCGGCCCCCGCGGTGGGCGGGATTGAGCCTTGCGTTCAGCGTGGGCATCGAGCTGTGGACCGTGGCACGAGTCCGGCTGGGACGCACGTCTTGAATCGTCGGCGTGACAGTGTCCCTGGGTCTACAGGCTCAGTTGTGGGCACACGTAAAATCTGAGCCGCGAGAACGCGGCTCAGATTTCACGATGCTTCGTTGGGGGACGGTGGTCTTGCCAGTTCCCGGTGACGTTTCAGGACTCAGAGGGCGTAGTAC
>CBDTVQ010000190.1:0-4676 GCA_965364045.1 uncultured Tessaracoccus sp.
CGCCCAGACCATCAGCCATGGCGCGCCCCTCCGCCACCGGATTGCCGAAATGCCATGCAAGCCCAGCATCGATGCCTTCTTCAACCATCACAGGATTCATGTCAGACCCTCTTCAGACGCGCCCACATGTGCGGACGCAGTTCGTGCGACTGGGTGGAACGGTCCAGGGCATACATCAGATCATTCTCGACCTTGCCATAAAGCCTGGATCCCGACGCGTGCGTGACCTTTGCACCCTCGGCCCTGACAACGGCGTCGGTCTGCAGGTCGATGCGTGTGACCTGGATCTTGCCGATCAGTACCTCGGTCCATCCTTCCGAACTGGTAAGGACAACCTCCAGCGACGCGTCGGGCTTCGGCCGCCAGAACCCGGTCTCCATGCCAAGCGCGCGTCCCGGTTGGCCATCCTCGATGAGGAAGGTCTGCGAGACGTAGTGCAGGTACTCATCACCGTTGTGGTGGAACTCGATGCGCTGCTCGAAGGTGAAGTCCTCGCCCTCGTGATCGGTTCCGTTGCCGGTACCCTCCCAGCGGCCCACGAGCCAGCCGAGTGCCGTCAGCGCGGGGTTGAGGCCTTCCGGCACGTCGATGTCGATCTGCATGTGCACTACTTTCTTCTCAGACTCGTATGGCCTTCTCAGACTTGTACGGCCTTCTCAGACTTGGATGTGGGATGCCCGGGAACATCGGGCGCAAACATAGATGTTCCGAGTCTACAGAGCGGCCACGCTTGCCCCAGCACATGCCGATGGCATAGACACTTTGTCCATGCGCGTTGTCATCACTCGGGTCACACAAGCCAGCGTCACGGTCGACGGCGAGCCACTCGCTTCACTCCCCCGCCCCGGACTACTCGTGTTGGCAGGCATCGCTCACGACGACGGCCGCGACAAGATCGAGGCGGTGGCGGCCAAGATCTGGAGTCTGCGCATCCTCGACGGCGAACGCTCGGCCAGCGACGTGGGCGCCCCGATCTTGGTGGTCAGCCAGTTCACCCTCCATGCCGCCACTCGTAGGGGACGCCGTCCCTCCTGGAGCGCTGCCGCCCCGGCGTCGATCTCGGAGCCGCTCGTGGAGGCTTTCTGCGCAGAGTTGGAGAAGTTGGGCGCGGAGGTACTGCAGGGACGCTTCGGCGCCGACATGAAGGTGGCCTCCGTCAACGATGGCCCCATCACCATCCTCATCGACACCGACGACTGGATCTGAAACTGACGGGCACCAAAACCACCCGGACCTGTACCTTTCGGGCCAACGAGCAAGCCTCAGGCAACCCCGAGAAAATGCAAGGAACTAATGGAGACCGCGTCATTGTGTCCCACCTTGTCATCCTCATCCTGCCCGGCTGAGTCCCCCGTCACCGTTGCGTCCACCACGGTCATGATGACTGGGCCGCTGATGGTGGTGGGCGGGAACCTGAACTCCTGCGGCTCGCGATCGTTGGCCGCGAGCGGCTGGACCACCCATGATCCGTCGCTGAACTCCCACTTCAGGCTGAGAATCCGACGCTCCGCCAGATAGCGGTCAGAGCTGACCGTGTTGCCGTTGACAAGCCGCACACCCACCAGGTCCTCCCCTTCAGGTAGTTCGAACGAGATCGTTTCCCCCACCCCTGGCCCCGTGCATCTCCACTGGGATTTCGCGTCATCGTCGATGAGGTTGGCGGGCGGGTCCGCGCTGTCGCCCATGCCTTCCAGGCACCGGCCGGTGGCGTCCAGAGCTGGAATGATTCGCACCGGACCGCTCCAGGGAGCCAAGGTTGATTTGGGAGAGGGCATGGCGGACGCCGTGGTGGACACGGACGAGACGGTGGGCTCCGGCGCAGGTGTTGCCGCCGACTGAAGTGTCACCAACTTACCTACGCCGAATCCGAGCAGGAGGGCGCCGACGACACCCGCCACAACCATGGGCGGTGCATATTCCCTGACATCGCGAGTTCGCTGGAGAGCACGAGTTGAGCGACGTGGCTTGCGAACAGATCCCGAGCCGTCCCCGACGTCATCGGATTCAGCGATGCCAGAATCCCGGAAAAGCTCGTCCGGAAGTCGTCTGGGCATGAAGTCCATGTTACCCAAGGACCAACAGCCCCGGGTTTCCGGTGCGCCGACACCAGCCACGCGTGGACGTCACCCCCTACGATTGGGCAGTAAGCCCCAACAGCGGCAGGAGGAGCACACCATGGGCACGGTCCTCTTTGTCTCGCCCGGAGCAACGATCCCCGGTGCACTGTCACTCCTGAGCCACGCGACGTCCGCGGTCGCAACCACTGCCGAGGCGATCGTCCGCATGGACACCGTTGACGTCACCGTCATCGACGGCCGTGATGATCTGGCATGGGCGCGCGCTGTCTCCACGACGCTGCGAGGAGCCCGGCCAGACGTGGCCCTGCTCCTGCTGGTTCCACCCAACGGCGTTCCCCTCATCAGCAAGGAATGGGGTTTCACGGATTTCGTCAGCGACACGAGCGAGCCCGCCGAGTTCGACGCCCGTATCCGGCTGTTGCTGCGGTCCTTGGGCGACGCCCAGATTCTGGCGCTCGGCCCCCTCCGCGTGGATGAGACGGCCTACCTTGCGACGCTGTCGGGAGAGCCCCTCGATCTGACCTACACCGAGTTCGAGTTGTTGCGCTACCTCATGGCCAACCCCGGTCGGGTGCTCACCCGCGAAGTGCTCCTCAGCCAGGTGTGGGGTTACGACTACTACGGTGGCACCCGCACCGTGGACGTCCACGTCCGACGTCTCCGCGCCAAACTGGGCCAGTTTGACTGGTACGTCGGGACGGTCCGCAATGTTGGCTACAGATTCACACAGACACGGAAGGTCACCGAATGATTGAGCTCGCCACCCTGACCGCCGATGTACGGTCTCGCATCCAGGAACTGCTGGGTTGCGTCACTAGGACCGACGGCGTCCGCCCCGTCAACGAGTCGGCCGATCTCGTCATCGACGGGCACCGCCCCGGCCATGTTCTGTTGGCCACCCACAACGACCTCATCGTGGGGCTTGCGGTCCTGGACGACAGGGACAGCACCATCCAACTGGCCGTCCATCCGGAGCACCGGCGAGAAGGACACGGCGCGGCCCTGCTGCGTGCCGCATCAAAGCGCAACCCACAGAGTTCAGTGTGGGCTTTCGGCACCCAGCCGGGAGCGGAAGCCATGGCCACCGCTCTCGGCCTCCACCCCGCGAGGAAACTCCTGAAAATGGCACGCCCCCTCGGCGACGAGGTTCAACCGGTTGTCCCCGAAGGATGGACGATCCGCCCTTTCGACGCCGGGGACACCACCGGTGTCGTGGCCACCAACGCCGCAGCCTTCTCCCATCACCCCGAACAGGGCAAACTCACCGTCGAGGAGTTCCAGAATCTGACGGAGCAGCCGTGGTTCTCCCGTGAGGGACTTTTCGTGGCATCGCCCACCGATGAACCAGATGTGGCCGGGTTCCACTGGACAAAGCGCCATGACGAACGCGTGGGTGAGGTCTACGTGTTGGCCGTGCATCCTGATCATTCCGGACACGGGCTGGGTCGTGCACTACTCGAGGCGGGGCTGGCGCACTTGGCCGTGATTGGCTGCACCGAGGTCATCCTCTTCGTGGAGGCCAGCGAGGAACGTGTCGTCGAGATGTATCGATCCGCTAGCTTTGTGACCATCAACACCGACACCAGCTACCGAAGTTGAGGGATCACATGGCCGTGGAGCACACGGAGCAGGACCACGAGCAAGAGCCTCTTCCCTCGAACCGATACTCGGACCGGGAGATGCAGTGGCTGGAGTTCAACAACCGCGTGCTCGATCTTGCACGGGACTCAGCGCGTATCCCGCTCATTGAGCGTGCGAAGTTTCTGGCCATCTTTTCGAACAACCTCGACGAGTTCTTCATGGTCCGCGTTGCCGGGTTGAAGCGACGCATCGCCGCCGGCGTTGCTGTCCCCAGCGTCACTGGTCAGATGCCCGGCGAGGTACATGCCTCCATCCTGGCGCGAACCGCCGAACTGGTGGCCGAGCAGTCGCGCGTCTTCCAGGAGGATGTCCGTCCGGCCCTTCGCAAGGAGGGGGTGGAGATCCTTCACTGGTCCGAACTCACCGCCGCGGAGAAGGACGAGATGCGCACCCTGTTCGCGGAGCGCATCTTCCCGGTCCTGACACCGCTTGCCGTGGATCCGTCGCATCCCTTCCCCTACATCTCCGGCCTCTCGATCAACCTGGCCGTGATCCTGCGCAACCCCAATTCAGGGGGACGACAGTTCGCCCGCGTGAAGGTGCCCCCGGTCCTGGCCCGTTTCGTCAAGCTGGCAGAGGGCAGGTTCCTGCCGCTCGAAGAGGTCATCGCCCGTCACCTGGGTCAACTCTTCACCGGCATGGAAGTCATCAGTTTCACCACCTTTCGCGTCACCCGCAACGAGGACATCGAGGTGGAGGAGGATGACGCCGAAAACCTCCTCTTCGCGCTGGAGAAGGAGTTGCTGCGCCGCAAGGTGGGCAGGCCCCCGGTGCGCCTCGAGGTGGAAGATGACACTGACGATGCAATGATCTCCCGGATCATCAGCGAGCTGGATGTGTCCGAGGCCGAAGTGTTTCGCCTGCCCTCACCGCTGGATCTCTCCGGCCTCTTCGCACTCGAGGACACCCCCCGAGAGGACCTGAAGTACCCCAACTTCCTGCCCATCACGCACCCCG
>CBDTVQ010000191.1:0-4648 GCA_965364045.1 uncultured Tessaracoccus sp.
ACGGTCTGGCGCATCGAGTTGAAGTTGCGCTTGCCCTGGCTGAGGGCGTAGCCGATGGCGGTGGTGACGGTGCCGATCAGCACGCCGAGCAACAATCCGACGAGCATGACGGGGCCGATCCCCGCCTCGGCGCCGGTGAAGAAATAGAGCATCAGACCGACGAACACGCCGGTGCCGATGCCAGAGACGGCACCCTGGGCCAGAACCGATCCCCAAGTGCGTCGGCCGGTGATGCGTTCCACCGATCTCAGATCAGTTCCCACGATCAGCAGGTTCTGCACGGGGAACTCCTCGTCGGAGAGGAAATCGACGGCGGCCTGCGCCTCCTCGTAATGCTTGTAGTGCCCCACCAACTGTGGGTAGTCCAGTTCAAAAGAACGTGCGGGTTTGGGGGTACTGCTCATGGTTGTCGCCTCCTGTGAATGGGCGCCACGTTCAACAGCCGGGGCACCTGATGACACCAACACTACGCAAGGCCGAACCTGACTGACCATCGACCGACAACAGCCAGGGGTCCACGTGCTCCCGCGCGTCGGGCCAATCTGCGTCCACCGTGCGCCGGGACGCCATTGACCGTGTCGGGGAGTGTAGATTGCGGGCCATGAACGCCAAGGATTCGCAGGTCTTCATCTCGCGCATCATTGGCCTCCCGCTGGTTGATGCCGCAGGTGATCAGGTGGGTCGCGTCAAAGACGTGGTCTATCACCTGCGCATCAACAATCTGGCACCACGAGTGCGCGGTCTCGTGGTGGAACTCTTCGCGCGGCAACGCATCTTCGTGCCCATGATCCGCGTGCACAACATCACGGCCAACCAGGTGGCGATCCTCGGACAGGTGGACACCCGTCGCTTCACGAAGAGGGACACCGAGTTCCTGGTGGACGCCGATCTCTTCGACCGAACCGTTTCCCGCGATCGCCCCACGCGTATCTCCGATGTCTCCATGGTGCAGGTGCGCAACAGGGAATGGGAGTTGCGCAGCGTTGCGCTGCGAAGCAAGTCCGGCGTGAGCCGTTTCGGGTTTGGGGGGCGCAGCACCACCGAGGTGGTGCGATGGAGCGAGGTGGCGGACCTGGTAATGCTCAAGGGCCGCACCCCGGCCCACATCGTCGCGGAAATCTCCGACATGAAGCCCGCCGACGTGGCCAGGGAACTCCACGATCTGGACCCGGAGAGACTGGCAGCTGTCGTCGCCGCACTGGACGATGAGACGCTGGCCGAGGCGCTGGAGGAGCTCCCCGAGGACGAACAGATCCAGCTGATCTCCACCCTGGACGGGGAGAGGGCTGCCGACGTGCTCGGCGAGATGGATCCCGACGACGCCGCCGACCTCATCCGGGACCTGCCGATCGACGTCGCCGAAGACCTCCTGGAACGCATGGAGCCGGAAGAGGCCCTGGAGGTCCGGCGCCTGCTGATCTACGAGGAGTTCACCGCTGGGGGCATGATGACGCCCGAGCCGGTCATTCTGGACACCGACGCAACGGTGGCGGATGCCCTTGCGCGTTGCCGGGACGAGTCCCTCACGCCTGCCCTGGCCTCCATGGTGTTCGTCTGCCGTCCGCCGGCGGAGACCCCATCGGGCCGCTACATCGGGGCGTGCCACGTCCAGCAACTGTTGCGGGCGGCCCCGACCCTGCTCGTGGCGACGATGCTGGACAGTGACCTGGAGCCCCTCCAGCCCACCAGCCCCCTGGCACAGGTCAGCAGATTCTTCGCCACCTACAACCTCGTGGTGGCGCCCGTGGTCAACCAGCAACATCAGCTCATCGGTGCCGTCACCGTGGACGATGTCCTGGACCACATGCTGCCGGACGACTGGCGCGGCGAGCACATGGATGAGCACTTCCAGACGGAGGTGAATGATGCCACGTTCTGAACGTCGAGACCTTTCGGAACCGGGACGCCGCTCCCACATGCCTAAGGTGTCCATGGACGCGGAGGCCTTTGGCGCGTTCGCCGAAGGTACCGCCCGCTTCATGGGGACGGGCAAGTTCATCGTCTACATGACGGTCTTCGTCATCATCTGGATTGCCCTCAACGTCATAGGTTTGTTCGGATACCAGTGGGATCCCTATCCATTCATCCTGCTGAATCTGTTCTTCTCCACGCAGGCCTCCTACGCGGCCCCGCTGATCCTTCTGGCCACCAACCGGCAGGAGGTCCGCGACAAGTTGAGCCTCGACGAGGACCGTCGCCTCGCATCCCAGACGCGCGCCGACATGGACTTCCTGGCCCGGGAGATAGCCGCGATTCGCATGAACCTCGGAGAGATCGCCACCCGCGACTTCGTCCGGTCAGAACTGCGCAACGAATTGCGCGAGCTCGCCGAACGCCTGGAGTCATCGGCGGACCGGCATGGCTGAGGAACTGCCCGGAGTGACCGACATCACCGACAACGGACGGAGCGCTGGTCCCGGTGGCATTCGCTGGTTCGCGGTTGTACTGCTTCTCGCCTACCTGGCGCTGCTGTTCATCGGTACGGTCTCACTCTGGAGGATCGCTGGCGGTGGTCTTCCATCATGGGTTGCGGCGGGTGTCTTCGGGCTGGTCTTCATTCTGGGATGGCGATTGTGGTTGGCCTCCGGTTCAGATCGTCGCCTGGCCTTCCGGGAGCGGCTGACCGTCCACCTCGTGGGAGGCCCCATGGTGGTGGTGCTGGCAAGCCTCGCAAGCGTCTGGTTGCCCGGGGTCATCGCACTCAGCGTGGTGGTCATGTGCGACGCCCTGAACGCGCGGGACCGCCGCTCAGCAGTGGACGTTTCCAGCCCCGATTTGATTTGACACCACACGCCCCGTATCAAGGGGGGTGTGACTACCGAAAATCCTCTGCTCCCGCTCGTCCGCGCCGCACTCCACGGCGTCGAGGACCCGGAGATCCGACGCCCCATCACCGAGCTTGGCATGGTGGACGATGTGACTGCCGACGAATCCGGCCGAATCTTCGTCCGCGTCCTGCTCACCGTCTCCGGCTGCCCCATGCGAACCGAGATCATCACCCGTGTGACCAAGGCCGTGGAAGCGGTGGATGACGTCAGTGGCGTCGACGTGGAGCTGGGGGTCATGGACGACGAGCAGCGCGGCGCCATGCGTCAGATGCTGCGTGGAGGTCAGGCCGAGAAAGAAATTCCCTTCGCCCAGCCGGGCAACCTCACGCGAGTCATTGCCATTGCTTCCGGCAAGGGTGGTGTGGGCAAATCCTCGGTCACCGTGAACCTGGCCCTGGCCCTGGCACGTCAGGGCAGGAGCGTCGGCATCCTCGACGCAGACATCTATGGCCACTCCATCCCCGATCTCCTGGGGATTGGGGACGCCCGACCCACCGTCGTGGACGACATGATCATGCCCGTGCCTGCCCTGGACGGCCTCAAGGTCATCAGCGTCGGCATGTTGAAGCCGAGCCGTGACCAGGTGGTGGCGTGGCGCGGCCCCATCCTGGACCGTGCGTTGACCCAGTTGCTGTCCGACGTCTACTGGGGCGATCTGGATTACCTGCTGCTTGACCTGCCGCCCGGCACGGGCGACGTGGCCATGAGCCTGGGGCAGAAAATTCCCTCCTCCGAGGTTCTGGTGGTGACGACGCCACAGTTGGCTGCCTCCGAGGTGGCAGAACGCGCCGGCACGATGGCCCACATCATGGAGCAGCGTGTCATCGGCGTGGTGGAGAACATGAGCTGGTTGGAGATGGTGTGCCCGAACTGCAACGAAAGCCATCGCATGGAGCTCTTCGGCTCCGGCGGCGGTGTCCTGGTGGCAGAGGCGCTCACAGAGCGTTTCGGCTACAACGTCCCCATGCTGGGCCAGATTCCCTTCGACGAGGCGCTGCTGGCCGGTGGTGACCGCGGGGAGCCCATAGTGGCCTCCGCTCCGGATCATCCGGCAGCCGAGGCCATGGTGGAGCTGGGCCGCTACATTGCCAGCCACAAGCGCAGCCTGCTGGGAACCCGCCTTCCGCTGGCCACCAACTGATAGCACACGTACAAAAAAGGCCGGGGGCTCATTGCCTCCGGCCTTCGTCTTCATCATGCGCGTCTGCACCCGTCACCTCTGCCCCGAGGGTTGAGCGAGTCAGGTGGCTTCGGTGTCGAAGGGCAGAGGTTTGGCGGCGGCAGGCACCTTGCTCTTGCCCTTGACCGCTGCCTCGATCCCCTTGGTCTCCGAGCGGGCGAGCGTTGCCGCATCCTTGATGCTCTTCTTCGCATCCTTGACGGTGTCCGTCGCGCCTTTCAGGTCTCGCTTGGTCTCCTCGATGAGCGCCACCTCGGCGCTCATGTGCTTGGAGATGAAGGCCTTGGGGTTCAGGTCCTTGAGATCCAGATCCGCATACTCCGGTCCCAGTTCCTGGCGCAGCTGGGTCTGGGCGTTGTTGGCGATGTCCCTGACGGCCACGACGACACGCGCAGCTTTGCGCGAGAACTCGGGCAGCTTCTCGGGTCCGAAGAGGAGGATTCCGAGCACAATGAGCAGGATGAGCTCTATTGCGTCGATGCCAAACACGCGATCAGATTACCCGGTGCCGAGAAGTTCAGTTAATCCCGGCCAGTCGGGTAAGACCCCGTCCGATCCGTTCCATCACCGACGGCTGCCACCCGTGCTCGCCGGGCAACTCCTGACTCGCCACGTCAAGCAGTTCAACGGACCCACTCGT
>CBDTVQ010000192.1:0-4617 GCA_965364045.1 uncultured Tessaracoccus sp.
TTCGTCTACACCACTGACTGGGATGGTGCTCCAGTCGTCCACGCCAGGATGCACTGGGTGGTGGCCGAGGCCATCTGCACGGCAACTGTCCTGCATCGCGTGACGTCCGAGCAGCGCTACGCCGATGATCTCCAGCGTTGGTGGAACTACGCTGATCAATACTTGGTGGACCATCAGTTGGGGTCCTGGCACCATGAACTGGACTCCTCAAACAGGCCAGCTTCAAAGACTTGGTCAGGCAAGCCGGACGTCTATCACGCCTACCAGGCCTCACTCATTGCTGATGTCCCCACGACACCTTCCTTCGCGGCGGCACTGGCGCAGAGGCCTCCTCATCGCGATCAGCACATATCGACGTGAGAGTGGGGCGGAGGACGTACCCAGCGTCGCTCAGCTTCTGGGAGCCCGGTACCATCGAGGTACTTGAGTGAAAGCAGGGCAGCGTGACACTTTTCTTGGTGATCGGGGTCATCGGCATCGTCGTCGTACTCCTGTCCATCCTTCTTGGTGACATCGTTGACGGATTGATCGATCTCGATTTTCTCGGCGGGGATCTTTTCTCGCTGGCGAGCATCGCGGCTTTCCTGGGAGCATTCGGCTTCGGAGGCGTGATTTCCCTCTCCATCGTTGATGTCACCGGGATCGCAGTCGCCGTGGGTATCGTGGCCGGCGTTCTGGCCGCTTGGGGCGCCGCATCCTTTACCCGCTGGTTGAAGCGCAGCGAGGCGCACTCCACCTTCAAGTCCACGTCCATGGTGGGTTCCACAGCCCGCGTGATCACCGACATCCCGGCGGGCGGCTTCGGTGAGGTGCGGGTCCTCGGCTCCGGGCAGTCCCGCAAACGTGCCGCCCGCAGCGAAGTTCCCATCCAGGCAGGCACAGAGGTCTGGGTGTCCGCCATCGTCTCGCCCACCGCCGTCGAGGTCACCCCCAGTCGTGCCCTCCCCGAGAGTTCAGAAGGCTCGTGAATTTCACGTCCCCCCGATTCATACAGAAGAGGAAAATAGTAGATGTTTGAGTTACCACCACTCTTGGTGGGGATTGGCGGAGCTGTACTGCTCGTCATTCTCCTCGTCTGGCTCATTGCCAGCCGGTACAAGGTTTCCCGCCCCAACGAGGCATACATCATCACCGGACAGAAGGGGCAGGCGGTCACCAATCCGGAGACCGGCCAGGTCTCCACTGACCTCAGCGCCCAGAAGGTCATCATGGGCGGCGGCGTCTTCGTCGTGCCCTTCATCCAGCGCCTGCACATCCTGGACCTCTCCAGCCGCCGCATCATGGTGCAGATCCGTGGTGCCGTTTCGGGGCAGGGCGTCAAGCTGAACCTCGACGGCGTGGCCATCGTGAAGGTGGGTGGCAACGAGGATTCCATCCGCGCCGCCGCACAGCGCTTCCTCACCCAGCAGGAAGAGGTGGAGACCTTCACGCAGGAGACGCTCGCAGGTTCGCTGCGTTCCATCGTCGGCTCGCTCTCGGTGGAGCAGATCATTCGCGACCGCGCAGCCTTCGCCCAGCGCGTCGCCGACGAGGCCGAATCCTCCCTCACCGGGCAGGGCCTGGTGCTGGACACCTTCCAGATCCAGGACATCACCGATGACGGTAGCTACCTGTCTGACCTCGGTCGCCCCGAGTCCGCCAAGCTGAACCGGACCGCGGCCGTGGCTGAGGCCCTTGCCCGTCGGGAAGCAGAGCAGGCACGTCTTGCCGCCGAGCAGGAGATCGCCATCGCCCAGCGTTCGCTGGTGCTGAAGGAAGCCGAGATCAAGGCGGAAACCGACGCCGCACGTGCGAGGGCCGCAGCAGCCGGTCCGCTGGCCCAGGCAGATCGCGACCAGGCCATTCTCGCCGAGCAGGAAAAGGTGGCCGTTCGCCAGGCAGCCCTGAAGGATCGCCAGCTCGACACCGAGGTCCGCAAGCCCGCCGACGCCCGTCGGTACCAGGCTGAAACCGAGGCACAGGGTCGACGCAACTCGGAGATCTTCGAGGCCGAGGCACGCAAGGCGTCCTCCATTGCCAACGCAGAGGCAGAAGCCGAGAAGGCACGCCTCACAGGTGTGGGTGAACAGTCCCGCCGTTCTGCACTCGCCGAGGCCGAGGCCATCGAGGGTGCCAAACGCGGTGAGGCCGAGAAGGCCCGTCGTATCGCCGAGGCGGACGCTGTGCGTGCCGCAGGTGAAGCGCAGGCTGCGTCCATCGCCGCCATCGGTGCTGCCGAGGCCGAGGCCATGGACAAGCGGGCTGCCGCGTTCAAGAACTACAACGACGCAGCCGTCCTGCAGATGCTCATCGAGGTCCTGCCGGAGGTGGCCGAGAAGGTGGCTGCCCCGATGGGTAACATCGACAAGCTCACCGTCATCTCCACCGACGGCGCTGCTGCGCTGCCGAAGGCGGTCAACGACAACGTGCTGCAGACCGTCGAGATGATCAAGAACACCACGGGCATTGACCTCATGGAGATCATCTCCACCCGGTCGTCCAAGGCGACGAATCAGGACACGGTGAAGGGCTCGGTCGTCGACGACGACTGACTTGCGCATCGTCGCATCACCAATCCTGAGACAGAACGCCAACCCGGAGTGTGAACGCCAACGAGATCGCTGGCGATTAGCACTTGGGTTGGCGTTCTGTCATTCGTCGGTGTTGCGCAGGCGACGGCGCTCAGGCGGCCGCGGTCGCGTCTGACTCTGCGGCCTCCTCAAGACGGATCAGGGTGTTGTCGATGGCTTTCTGCATCCTTGGGCGAAGGCTCTTGGACAAGAGCTTGGCGATCACGCTGGGGTAGGCGGACACATCCCAGGTCTCTGTCACCTGGGTGTGGGTTTCGTCGATCTGCAGAAGCGCGTAGCGCCACCGGTGCAGTCCCATGTGGCGCCAGGCAATGAGACGATCAGGCTCGAACTCGACGACTTTGTTGTTGATCTTGTACGGAGCGCCCATCTTCATGTCCATCCGGAACTCGGATCCAAGCTTCAGCTCGGTGTCGCCGGAGACCGTGCCCTTCACGGTGCCGGATCCGTCAATCCGCGCGTGTTGGCGCGGGTCGGTGAGGATGGCGAAGACCGTTTCGGGGGTGGCGTTGATGATGATGGATGCGGAGGCATTGAGATCGGGCATGGCTCGACTCTATTGGCGAGAACGTCAGGCGGGCATCACCGTGGGGCGCCGCTTACTGGAGCCACTCTCCACGAATCCTCGTAGCTGGGCCTTTCCCAGAGGACGTGTTGATCATTGAGCACCACCCCGACGACGTCTGTCAGCCACACCGTCGTGTCCGGGCCCCGGCAGGCTCACCAGTGGGGAGTGGACCGCAGGTCTGAGGCATGTGATCCGGGAAGGACCACCATCGTCCGGACCACTCCGCTTGTGGGTTGCGGGATCGTTCACGGCGTGACCGTAGTTCGGACGTTCTCATGTCGTTACCCCAAGTGGCCAACGTGTGTGTGAAATCGTCAGGAAACTGGGGAGCGGATGAGCCTTCCCACGGGAAGTGCACCAGCCACTGCTGGTCCTGGTGCGGCCCCGTCCACCACAGGCTGTGGGGAGAGTCGACCACGATGGCTGCGATTCGCTCCAGCCCCGACCGCAGCGCTGGGTACGCGGCCAAGGTGTCAGTGCCGTCGGGCTCCTTGCCAGTAGGCGGCTGAATCAACGCTGGCTCGGAGCGCATTCAAGAGGAGTTCGTGGGGGAGTGGTGGCACCTCCAACGATGTGAGCCGCTCCACCAGTTCCTCCAGATCCCCCGGCGTCGGAGCTCCCGTGGGGTCTGTGGTGGCTGTCCCCCGGTGCACCTCCATCTCCACTCCCTCCCGGTTCGCGGGCTTCGCGTCCGGTTGCGGAGTGTGGCCGGGAACAGCATCGTCGGTTTGGCTGCGCTCAAGAGCGGGCGACACGTCGGTGTAGGTGTCGGGCATGCCTTCACCGCTCTCCCCGTCGAGGTCCGCACTGCCGAAAGAGATGAGCCGGGACCGCCCGGGTACCGGATCCAAGTCGTGGGCCAGTACGAACGCCAGCTGGCACACCGGATCGTCAAGCGACATGGCCAGCTCCAGGCACAACCGACGTCCGCGTGGTCCGGCCAGAAGTGACTCAATTGCGCTGTTCATGCCCGGATTCTGACACGGCCGTCGCTGCGGCGGGGGCATCCGGCTGTGAGCCGGGTAGTCGCGGATCACCTTGCGTTTGCTCCGATCCGGGTTGGCGCGTGGGGCCGATGATGGCGACGGGCGCTAGAGTTTGGCCGAGTCCAACCGCTTGTCCTAAGGAATCCCCGTGATCGAGAAGCTGTCCCGCCTGTTCGTCCGTACGCTGCGGGACGATCCCGCCGACGCGGAGGTCCCCAGCCACCGCTGGTTGGTGCGCGCCGGATACATCAGACGTGTCGCGCCCGGTATCTACTCCTGGCTGCCCCTCGGTCTGAAGGTCCTGCAGAAGGTGGAGAGCATCGTCCGTGAGGAAATGCTGGCCATGGGCGCCCAGGAGGTGCACTTTCCGGCACTCCTTCCACGCGAGCCCTTCGAGGCCACGAATCGCTGGACGGACTACGGCGACAACCTCTTCCGCCTCAAGGACCGTCGGGGCAACGACATGCTGCTCGGCCCCACCCACGAGGAGATC